>NZ_JARWAK010000008.1:0-189631 GCF_031451675.1 Halomonas koreensis
GGGTCGCGGCCGATAACAAAGGCAGGCGCTCCCGAGAGCCGCCTAGTAGTTGGGCCAGACCCCTGGCGTGGCCAGTTCCAGCAGATGGCCGTCGGGGTCGCGGCCGATAACAAAGGCAGGCGCTCCCGAGAGCCGCCTAGTAGTTGGGCCAGACCCCTGGCGTGGCCAGTTCCAGCAGATGGCCGTCGGGGTCGCGGAAGTACAGGCTCTCCCCACCCCGGGGCCAGTGCGTGCGGCCCTCTATCTCGATGCCGTGGTCGCGCAGCTGGGCCTCCCAGGCGCCCAGCTCGGCGGCGGCGATGGCGAAGGCCATGTGCACCCGGCCGGCCCCGTCATGCGGCGGGATGGTGCCCATGCCGTCGGGCAGGGTCACGGTCTCCAGGGTCTCGCCGCGCAGGAACAGCAGCAGCACCGAGCCGGCGCCGGCATCGAAGGCGGTGAAGCGGTGGTCCGAGGTGAAGGGCGCCAGCCCCATCACCCCCTCGAAGAAGGCCTGGGCCCGGGACATGTCCTCCACGTAGAGGGCCGTTTCCAGTACGCCGTTGAGTGCGGGCATGCGTCCTCCTCCCTTGGCCGACCTGCCTACAGCCTAGCAGCCGGGGCTCGGCTAGCCGCTGCCCCAGAACCACCAGGCGATCAGGACGATCAGCGTCAGGCCGGCGAGGTTGACGATCCAGCTCATGAGGTGGCCTCCCGGGTGTCGTCGTCGGCGAGGGCGCCGGTGTCGGCGCTGGTCTCGCCGCGGGTCTTGAACAGCCGCAGCCGGTTGGCATTGCTGACCACGGTGATCGAGGACAGCGACATGGCCGCCCCGGCGATCATCGGCGACAGCAGGGTGCCGGTGGCGGGGTAGAGCACCCCGGCGGCGATGGGGATGCCCAGCACGTTGTAGCCGAAGGCCCCCACCAGGTTCTGCTTGATGTTGGCCAGGGTGGCCCGGCTGATCTCGATGGCGTCGGCGACGCCGTGCAGCGAGCCGCGCACCAGGGTGATGCCGGCGCTCTCGATGGCCACGTCGGTGCCCTGGCCGATGGCGAAGCCGACGTCGGCCCGGGCCAGGGCCGGGGCATCGTTGATGCCGTCGCCGACCATGCCGACCACCTCGCCGTCGCGCTGGCGGCGCTCGATCTCGCCATGCTTGTCCTCGGGCAGCAACCCCGCCCGGACCTCGTCGATGCCGACCTCGGCGGCGATGGCGGCCGCGGTGTGGGTGTTGTCGCCGGTGAGCATCACCACCCGCAGCCCGTCGGCCTGCAGCCGCGCCACGGCCTCGACGGTGTCCCCGCGCAGCGGGTCGCTGACGCCGAAGACCGCGCTCAAGCGGCCGCCGACCGCCAGATGGACCACGGTGCGGGCCTGGCGCTCCAGTTCGTCGGCGATCTCCCGGCCCGCGGCCAGGTCCACCCCGGCCTCCTCCAGCAGGCGGGCATTGCCCAGCAGCAGTGCCCGGCCCTCGGCGTCGGTCGCCCGGACGCCGCCGCCGGTGACGGTGTCGAAATCGCGAATCTCGCCGGCCTCGGCGCCGCGCGCCTCCGCATGGGCCATCAGGGCGGCGGCCAGCGGGTGCTCCGAGCCGCGCTCCAGGGCGGCCACCAGCGCCAGCGCCTCGCGCTCGTCGCCGGCCAGCACCTTCGCCTCGGTGACCCGGGGCCGGCCCTCGGTGAGGGTGCCGGTCTTGTCCACCACCAGGGTGGTGAGGTGGCTGGCGGTCTGCAGGGCGTCGCCGCTCCTCACCAGCACGCCGTGCTCGGCGGCCTTGCCGACCCCGATCATGGTCGAGATGGGCGTGGCCAGCCCCAGGGCGCAGGGGCAGGCGATGATCAGCACCGTGGTGGCGGTGACCAGCATATGCAGCACCCGGGGCTCGGCGCCGACATTGAACCAGACCAGGGCGGTGATCACGGCGATGATCATCACCGAGGGCACGAAGACGCTGGACACCCGGTCGGCCAGGGCGCCGATGGGCGGCCGCGAGGCCTGGGCGCTGGCCACCTGCTCGGTGATCCGGCCCAGCCGGGTGTCGGCGCCGACGCGGGTGGCGCGATAGACCAGTCCGCCCTTGCCGTTCACCGTGCCGGCGCTGACCTCGTCCCCCGCGGCCTTGGCCACGGGCACCGGCTCGCCGGTGAGCATGGACTCGTCGATATGGCTGTTGCCCTCGGTGACCTCGCCGTCCACCGGCAGGCGCTCGCCGGGACGCACGCGAATGTGGTCGCCCTCCCGGACCTCGTCGATATCCACCTCGCGCTCCTCGCCGTCGCGGATCACCCGTGCGGTGCGGCTCTGCAGGTCGAGCAGACGCTTGAGGGCCTCGCTGGTGCGGCCCCGGGCGCGCAGTTCCAGGGCATTGCCCAGCAGCACCAGGCCGATGACCATGGCCGAGGCCTCGAAGTAGATGCCGCGCGCCACCTCCGGCAGCCAGGGCCCGAGGGCCACCACCGCCATCGAGTAGCCCCAGGCGGTGCCGGTGCCCATGGCGATCAGGGTGTCCATGTTGGCCTGGTGGTGGCGCAGGTTCTTCCAGGCGTTGACGAAGAAGTGGCGGCCGGGGAAGGCCATCACCGCCAGGGTCAGCAGGCCGATCGCCAGCCAGTACAGGCGGCCGCCGCCCTCCGGCGCCGGGTGGAAGACGAACATGCTGGCCATCAGCGGCACCGCGAGCGCCAGCGACCAGGCGCTGCCGCGCAGCCGCTGGCGGTAGGTGCGGGCGTCCTGCTCGGCGCGGGCGGCCTCGGCCTGGCGCAGGTCGACGATGGGCTCGGCGCCGTAGCCCACGTCCTTCACCGCGCGCACCAGGGCGTCGGCGTCGGCCTCGCCGTGGACCCGGGCGGTGCGGGTGCCGAAGTTGACCGAGGCCGAGATCACGCCCTCGGTGCCCTCGAGGGCCTGCTGGACGCTCCTGACGCAGCTGGCGCAGGTCATGCCGCTGATCGACAGCCGCCGGGTCGTGCCGCCGGCAGGCGACTCGGCCGGCGCCTCGGCGGGGCGCGTGCGAAGGGCGTCGTCGGTCTCGCCCTCGTCGCCCGGGACGCCGGGGGGATAGCCCGCCTCGCGCAGGGCCGCGTCCACGGCAGCCTCGCCGAGGGCGGTGGTGATCTCCAGCCGCTTCTCGCCCGGGGCGCCGACGACCTCGGCCTCGGGATCCTCGGCCTGGATGGCGCGGCGCATGGTCGTCACGCAGCCCTGACAGTTCATGTCGGGGATATGGCGTTCCCAGCGGTGTCTGGCGTTCATCGGGCCTCCTCCCCGGCATCGGGGGCGCTATCCAGGGGGGCGGGAAAGCTCTCGATCAGCCGGCACAGGCTGTGCCCGTCCGGGGTGCCGTCGGGCATCTCGGCCCAGGCGTCCAGGGCCCGTTCCATGCGCTCGGCCAGGGCCTCCAGCTCGGCGATCCGCTCGCGTATGCGGGGCAATCGCTCGGCCAGCAGGTCGCGGACCATGGGGCAGGGCGAGTCGCCCTGGTCGGCATGCTCGAGGATCTCGCGGATTTCCGCCACGCCGAAGCCCAGGGTCCGGGCGCGCTGGATGAAGCGCAGGCGATGCAGCTCGTGCTGGTCGTAGAGCTGGTAGCCGTTGTCCGGGTGGCGCTCCGGGCGCAGCAGGCCCTCCCGGGTGTAGTGTCGCACGGTCTCGGCGGTGACGCCGGCCTGGCGGGCGAGTTCGCTGACCTTCATTCCACGGCTCCTGCGGCGGGGATCCCCGGCAGTGTAAAACCTGCGTGTTACCCAAGGGTCAAGTCGGCGCGGGGCATCGCCGGGGATGGGCAAAGCAAGTGATTGAAAGCTCGGGGAATCGAACGGCCGTGCGACTAAAGCATTAGAAAAAACCGCATTAAAACGAACGTTTGGCCTTGATCGCGGCGGGGGATTCTGCAAACACTGTCGGCACTAGCCCGCACGACAACAACAGCCATCGAGAAAGGATGCCCCGCGCCATGCACAACAAGTTCAACCCCGTTACCGTCGCCGTCGCGCTGGCCTCGGCCGCGCTGATCTCCAGCCAGGCCGCCGCCTCCGGCTTCCAGGTGCGCGAGCAGAGCGCCAAGACCCTGGCCAACGCCCTCTCCAACGCCACCGCGGGCGCCGAGGACGCCAGCTTCATGGCCTACAACCCGGCCGCCATCGGCAACCTCGACGGCACCCAGGTCGCCGCCGGGGTGGCCTATATCGACGCCACCTTCAAGCTGCACGATGCCCAGGCCTCCAGTGCCAACGGGCTGGTCGACTACGACCGCGGCGGCTCCCGGGAGGGCGGCGAATCCGCCGTGGTGCCGAGCTTCGCCGCCAAGACCCGGCTGAACGAGCGCTGGGACCTGGGGCTGGCGATCTACTCGCCCTATGGCCTGGCCACCGAGTACGACGAGGACTGGATCGGGCGCTATCACGCCATCGAGACCGAGCTGAAGACGATCGACTTCCAGCCGACCCTCAACTACCGGGCCACCGAGCGGCTCAACCTGGCCGTGGGGCTGCGGGCCCAGTACGCCGATGCCACCCTGTCCAATGCCAGCGACTTCGGCTCCCTGGCGGCCCAGCAGGGAAGCCCGGTGGCCACGCCGGGGCAGAACGATGTGATCGGTGAGCTGACCGGCGACGACTGGGGCTACGGCTATACCCTCGGCGCGCTCTTCCAGGCGACCGAGCGCACCCGCTTCGGGGTCAGCTATCGCTCGGAGGTCGACCTGACCCTGGAGGGGGATCTCGACGTCAAGGGCACCGACCCGGTGTCCGATGGGGCCGTCGCCTCCGGCCAGGTCTCCGACATGGGCGGCTCCGCCGACCTGACCACCCCGGCCAGCCTGAACCTGGGCGTCCATCACCAGCTGACCGATCGCCTGACCGTGATGGCCAACGCCGAGTGGACCGAGTGGAGCAGCTTCGACGAGCTGGTGGTGGAGTTCGAGGACGGCTCCGACAGCACCACCACCGAGAACTGGGACGATACCTGGGCCTTCTCGGTGGGCGCCAACTATGCGCTGAACCCGCAGTGGCTGCTGCGCGCCGGCCTGGGCTTCGACGAGACGCCGGTGCCGGATGCCCAGCACCGCACCCCGCGGGTGCCGGATGCCGATCGCCGCTGGGCGACCCTGGGGGCCACCTGGATGCCCACCCCCGAGCTGGGCATCACCGCCGGCTACATGCACGTCTTCGGCGATGACGTGGACATCGATCAGGATGGCGCCAAGCCCGAGAACGCCGAGCGCGGCAACCTCTCCGGGGAGTACGAGGTGGAGGCCGATGTCTTCGCCCTCTCGGTGGACTATCGCTTCTGAGCCGGCCTGCAGCAGGCCTCTCACGCGAAACCCCGGCCACTGGCCGGGGTTTTTTCGTGGCGCCGGGGCGTGGCCCTCAGGCCGCCTCGTCGAGGAAGGCCGCGCGCATCAGCTCGCGGGTGTAGGTTTCCCGCGGGGCCTCGAACAGGGCCTCGGTCTCGCCTTGCTCGACCACCGCGCCCTCCTTCATCACCAGCACGGTATCGGCCAGGGCCCGGACCACGGCAAGGTCGTGGCTGATGAACAGGTAGGTGAGGTCGTGCTTCTTCTGCAGGTCGCGCAGCAGCTCGATCACCGTGGCCTGCACCGAGCGATCCAGGGCCGAGGTGGGCTCGTCGAGCAGCAGGAACTCGGGCTTGAGCACCAGGGCGCGGGCGATGGCGATGCGCTGGCGCTGGCCCCCGGAGAACTCGTGGGGGTAGCGGCGGCGCATCGCCGGGTCCAGGGCGACCTCGCGCAGCGCCTCCTGGACCCGATCATCGCGCTCGCGTCGGCCCAGTTCGGGGGCATGCACCCGCAGGCCCTCGCCGACGATCTCGCCCACCGTCATGCGCGGCGACAGCGAGCCGAAGGGATCCTGGAAGACCACTTGCATCCGCGAGCGCAGCGGCCGCATGCCGCCGCTGTCCAGGCCGTCCAGGGCGGTGTCCTCGAAGCGGATGTCGCCCCGGCTGTCGAGCAGGCGCAGCAGGGCGCGCCCCAGGGTCGACTTGCCGGAGCCGGACTCGCCGACGATGCCCACCGTCTGGCCGCGGCGGATCGCCAGGTCGATGCCGCGCACCGCCTCGAAGTACGCCGAGGGCCGGAGGAGCCGCTTCTTGAGGGGGAAGCGCACCCGCAGGTCACGGGCCTCGAGCAGCATCGGCGAATCCGCCGGCACCGGCGGCTTGCTTCCATGGGGCTCGGCGTCGATCAGCATCCGCGTGTAGGCGTGCCGGGGCGCGGCGAACAGCGCCCGCGTCTCGCCGCTCTCCACCAGCTCGCCGCGGCGCATCACGCAGACTCGGTCGGCGAAGTGGCGAACGATGCCCAGGTCGTGGGTGATGAACAGGATCGCCATGCCGTAGCGGCGCTGCAGGTCCTTGAGCAAGGCCAGGATCTGCGCCTGGACGGTGACGTCCAGCGCCGTGGTCGGCTCGTCGGCGATCAGCAGCTTGGGCTCGCAGGCCAGCGCCATGGCGATCATCACCCGCTGGCGCTGGCCGCCGGAGAGCTCGTGGGGGTAGCTGTCGAGGCGTCGAGCCGGCTCGGGGATGCCGACCTGCTCGAGCAGTTCTCGCACCCTCTCCCGAGCGGCCCGGCCCTTGAGGCCGCGGTGGCGCTCGAGCACCTCGGCGATCTGCCGGCCGATGCGATGCAGTGGATTGAGCGAGGTCATCGGCTCCTGGAAGATCATCGCGATGTCGTTACCGCGCAGCCGGCGCAGGCGCTTCGGGGTGGCGGCGAGCAGGTCCTCGCCCTCGAAGCGGATGGCGCCGCGGGTGCGGGCCAGGTCCGGCAGCAGGCCCATGGCGGCGGTGGAAGACACCGACTTGCCGGAGCCGGACTCGCCGACCAGGGCCAGGGTCTCGCCGGCCCCGAGGTGGAAGCTGACATGCTTGACGGCGGGAACGGTGCCGTCGGGCAGGGCGAAGTCGACGCACAGGTCGTCGACCTCAAGCAATGGTTTGCGCATCGTTGGGCTCCTCCTGGTGGGCTCTTAGCGCGTCTTGGGGTCCAGGGCATCCCTCAGCCCATCGCCCAGGAAGTTGAGGCAGAACAGCGTCAGCGCCAGGAACACCGAGGGCACCAGCAGCATCCAGGGGGCGGTCTGCATCATGTCGGTGCCCTCGCTGATCAGCACCCCCCAGCTGGTCAGCGGTTCCTGCACGCCGAGCCCCAGGAACGACAGGAAGCTCTCCAGCAGGATCACCTTGGGCACGGTGAGGGTGACGTAGACGATCACCGGGCCGATGGCGTTGGGGATCAGGTGGCGGGTGACGATCTTGCGGTCCCTGACGCCCAGCGCATGGGCGGCCTCGATGAACTCGCGACGCTTGAGCGCCAGGGTCTGGCCGCGCACGATGCGCGCCATGTCCAGCCATTCCACCGCGCCGATGGCGGCGTAGATCAGCAGGATGTTGCGTCCGAACACCACCATCAGCAGGATCACCAGGAACATGAAGGGCAGCGAGTACATGATGTCGACGAAGCGCATCATCAGGTTGTCGACGCGGCCGCCCAGGTAGCCGGCGACGGCGCCGTACAGGACGCCGATCACCAGGCTGACCAGGGTCGCCACCAGCGCCACCGACAGCGAGACGCGTCCGCCGTAGAGCGTGCGGGTGAGCAGGTCGCGGCCGTTGGCGTCGGTGCCCAGCCAGTGGCCGCCCTCCAGGGTCGGGGCGGCGCCGAAGGCGTTCCAGTCGACGTCGGCCAGCCCCCAGGGCGTCAGCCAGGGGCCGGCCACGCAGACCAGGGTGATCGTGCCGAGCAGCCACAGGCTGGCCATGGCGGCCTTGTTTTGCTTGAGCCGGCGCCAGGCCTCGCGGGCCAGGCTGTCGCCGGTCACGCCGGCATCGGCGTCGGCGGGCAGGGTGCGTGAGGTCATGGCATTAGTCGTCATAGCGAATCTGCGGGTCGAGGGCGGAATAGATCAGGTCGACGATCAGGTTCAGCAGCACGATCAGCGCGCCGTAGAATACCACCGTGCCCATCACCAGGGTGTAGTCGCGGTTGAGCGCGCCCTGCACGAAGTAGCGGCCGATGCCGGGGATGCCGAAGATCTGCTCGATCACCACCGATCCGGTGATGATCCCGGCGATCGCCGGGCCCAGGTAGGAGACCACCGGCAGCAGCGCCGGGCGGATGGCGTGACGCCACACCACCAGCCGCTCGCTGAGCCCCTTGGCTCGGGCGGTGCGGATGTAGTGGCTGCCCAGCACCTCGATCATGCTGGCGCGCATCATCCGCGCGATGTAGGCGATCTGCTGGATCGACAGCGCCACCACCGGCAGCACCAGGTTGGGCAGGGCGCCATCGTTCCAGCCGCCGGCGGGCAGCCAGCCGAGCAGGACCCCGAAGACCAGCGCCAGCAGCGGGGCGACCACGAAGTTGGGGACCGCGATGCCGGCCAGGGCGGTGCCCATCACCGCGTAGTCGATGGCGCTGTTGCGCCGCAGGGCGGCGGCGATACCCAGCGGCAGGCCGAGGGCCAGCGCCAGCAGGATGGCCAGGCCGCCGATCTCCAGGCTGACCGGAAAGCCCTGCAGGATCAGTTCGGTGACGCTGAAGTCCTTGTACTTGAAGGAGGGGCCGAAATCCCCCTGCAGCAGGTTGCCGAGATAGCGCAGGTACTGCTGGGGCAGCGGCTCGTCGAGGTGGTAGGCGGCCATCAGGTTGGCCTCGATCTCCGGCGGCAGGGCGCGCTCGCCGTCGAAGGGGCCGCCGGGGGCCACCCGCATCAGGAAGAAGGCGATGGTGATGACGATCAGCATCGTCGGGATCGCCTGCAGCAGGCGCTTGAGGGAGTAGCTCAGCATGGCGGCAGGCTCCGGGAACGGTGTCGGGGGCGAACGGGCATGGGGCGTCTCCTCCTGTGGCGCACGTCACAGGGCATGCGGGCCTAGGCAATGTCTGAAGAGTGCTTGCGCTCGGCTATACGGCGTTAAAAATCGGCTCGTGCGCGAGCCCGGTCAAAGTACTCATTTGCTACCTGTAAACTCCGTCTTTTCACCGATTTTTGCCTTGTCTAGCCTTCGCTCACCGACTTTTCAGACAAAGCCTAGCGGGAGCGTCAGGCCGGGGCGGCGGGGCCGTCCCCGGCGACGGCGGGCTAGTCGGCGAAACGGATCCAGCGCGAGGGGTGGTCGTCCTCGATGTTGTCCTGCCAGCCCGCCAGGTCCGGGTTCACCAGGTTGCGCGAGACGTAGTAGAGCATCGGGATCAGCGCATCGTCTTCCAGGGCCAGGGCCTCGGCCTGCTGGAGCAGCCGCTGGCGCTCGTCGAGGTCCAGGGTCTCGGCGGCCCGGTCGAGCAGGGCGTCGTATTGCGGATTGGAGTAGGCGCCGTAGTTGTTGCCGACCCCGGTATGCAGCAGGGTGAGGAAGTTCTCGGCGTCGTTGTAGTCGGCGATCCAGCCGGCCCGGGCGATGTCGAAGTCGCCCTCGGCGATGGTCTGGTAGTGCACGGTGGCCTCGGCGTTGATCATCTCGACCTCGACGCCCAGCGGACGCCACATGGCCGCCATGGCGACGGCGATCTTCTTGTGCTCGTCGGTGGTGTTGTAGCGCAGGCGCAGGCGCAGCGGATTGTCGGGGCCGTAGCCGGCCGCCTCGAGCAGCTCGCGGGCGCGAGCCAGGCGGGCGTCCATATCGCCCTCGAGGGCCATCTCCTGGACGTCGTAGTGGGCGATCCCGTCGGGCACGAAGGATCGCGCCGGCTGGAAGGTGCCGTCCATGATCTGCTCGGAGATCACCTGGCGGCGGGCCGCCAGGTTGAGCGCCTCGCGCACCCGCGGGTCGGTGGTGGGGTGGCCCTCGCGGTGGTTGAAGACGTAATAGTAGCTGCCGAGGTAGGTGCTCATGTGGGTGGCCTCGGGCAACTCCTCCTCGAGCAGGTCGTACATGCTCGAGGAGTACTCGCGCATGATGTCGAGCTCCCCGGCGCGGAAGCGCGAGACCCCGGCGTTGCGATCCTCGATGGTGTGGTAGGTCACGCCGTCGAGCGTCACCGCGTCGGCGTCGTAGTACGCGGGGTTGGGGCGCACGTCGATGTGCGACTGGGACACCCACTCCACGGGCGTGAAGGCGCCGTTGGTGACGATGTTGTCGAGCTTGACCCAGTCGTCGCCGTAGCGCTCATGGGTGTGCTGGGGCGCCGGATAGGCGGTGTAATGGGTCAGCTGCTGCAGGAAGTAGGGGGTCGGGGCCTCGAGGGTGACCCGGAAGGTGCGGCCGTCGTCGAGGGAGGCCACGCCCAGTGCCTCGGGGGGTCGCTCGCCGATGTTGACCGCCTCGGCCCCCGCCACCGGGTAGAGCATGTAGGCGTACTTGGAGGCGTTGGCCGGGTCGAGCAGGTGGCGCCAGCCGAACACGAAGTCCTCGGCGGTCACCGGCTCGCCGTCGGACCAGGCCGCGTCCTCGCGTAGGTGGAAGGTATAGGTCAGGCCATCCTCGGAGACCTCCCAGGATTCGGCCATGCCGGGCAGCAGCTCGCCGTCCGGGGCCTTCTTCACCAGGCCTTCGTAGACATCCATCAGGATCTGGGACTCCCAGATGCCGCCGGAGACCTGGGAGGTGTCGAAGGAGGCGAGTTCGCCGGTGACGCCGATGTCGAGGGTCGCGGCGAAGGCGGAGGGGGCGAGGCAGGTCGAGGCCAGCAGCAGGCTGCCGGCGAAACGGCGCGTCTTGCGCATGGTGCACTCCTTGGCTTGTGATTGTTGGAGTCGTTTGGATGCTAAACGGCTGGACCTCACCATCGCCGAGACCCCAGGCGTGGTCCATTAGAAATTGCGCATGACGCCATCCAGGAATTCGATATTCCCGGCCTGCGGCGCCGGACGGGATGGCCGCAGGCGCCGCGGTTCGCTACAATGCCCGTCTTTTCTCCGCCGCCGGCCGGGTCGGCCGGCGCGCGCCGCATTCCTTTCAGATTCAGGCGAATGCCATGCTGGAAACCAATCCGATCAACCACCTCATCAAGGACCTGTCTGAGCGGACAGATGTCCTGAGGGGGTACCTTTGACTATGCCGAGAAGAAGGACCGGCTAGAGGAAGTCACCCGCGAGCTCGAGGATCCCGACGTCTGGAGCGATCCGGACTATGCCCAGAAGCTGGGCAAGGAGCGGGCGACCCTGGAGACGATCGTGTCCACCATCGACGAGCTGGAGCAGGGGCTGGCCGACAGCGCCGACCTGCTGGAGCTGGCCGAGATGGAGGAGGACGCGGGGACCGTCGAGGAGGTCCAGCGCGAGCTGGACGGCCTGCAGGCCAGCCTCGAGAAGCTCGAGTTCCGGCGCATGTTCTCCGGCGAGATGGACGAGAACAACGCCTATCTCGATATCCAGGCGGGCTCCGGCGGCACCGAGGCCCAGGACTGGGCCAACATGCTGCTGCGCATGTACCTGCGCTGGGCCGAGCACCACGGCTTCAAGGCCGAGATTACCGAGCTCTCCGCCGGCGAGGTCGCGGGCATCAAGTCGGCCTCGGTGCACGTCCAGGGCGAGTACGCCTTCGGCTGGCTGCGCACCGAGACCGGGGTGCACCGCCTGGTGCGCAAGAGCCCCTTCGATTCCGGCGGCCGCCGCCACACCTCCTTCGCCTCGGTGTTCCTGTCGCCGGAGGTGGACGACAGCTTCGAGATCGAGATCAACCCCTCGGATCTGCGGGTGGATACCTACCGCTCCAGCGGGGCCGGCGGCCAGCACGTCAACACCACCGACTCGGCGGTGCGGATCACCCACGAGCCCACCGGGATCGTGGTGGCCTGCCAGAGCCAGCGCAGCCAGCACGCCAACCGCGACTTCGCCATGAAGCAGCTCAGGGCGAAGCTGTGGGAACACGAGATGGAGAAGCGCAACGCCGCCAAGCAGGCCGCCGAGGACTCCAAGGCCGACATCGGCTGGGGCAGCCAGATCCGTTCCTATGTGCTGGACGACCAGCGTATCAAGGACCTGCGCACCGGCGTGCAGTCGAGCAGCTGCGACAAGGTGCTGGACGGGGATCTGGATCAGTTCATCGAGGCCAGCCTCAAGCAGGGCCTCTAGCCTCTCGCGGCGGGCGACGCGTCGCGAGCGACGGGCCAGGCGCCCGTGTCCCACGCTCGCGGCGCGTCGCGCGTTGTCCGTAGCCCATTTTCACAGGTAGCGACATGGCCAACCAGGACACTTCCCAGGACGAGAATCGCCTGATCGCCGAGCGGCGCGGCAAGCTGGCCGAGCGCCGCGAGCGGGCCGCCGGCGGCGGCGACAGCGCCTTCCCCAACGACTTCCGTCGCGACAGCACCGCCGCGGAGCTGATCGAGGAGCTGGGCGACAAGGACAAGCCCGAGCTCGAGGCGCTGGCCCGCCCCGCCGCCGTGGCCGGGCGCATCATGCGCAAGCGCGGCCCCTTCATCGTCATCCAGGACGCCAGCGGCCAGATCCAGCTCTACGTCGACAAGAAGGGCCTGCCGGCCGAGGTGCTCGAGGACATCAAGGGCTGGGACATCGGCGATATCGTCGCCGGCCGCGGCCCGGTGCACAAGTCGGGCAAGGGCGACCTCTACGTGATGATGGAGGAGGCCCGGCTGCTGACCAAGAGCCTGCGGCCGCTGCCCGACAAGTTCCACGGCCTGACCGACATGGAGGCGCGCTACCGCCAGCGCTACGTGGACCTGATCATGAACCCCGAGTCGCGGGACGTCTTCAAGGCCCGCGCCGGGGTGATCAGCGCCATGCGCCGCTTCTTCGAGGATCACGGCTTCATGGAGGTCGAGACGCCGATGCTGCAGCCAATTCCCGGCGGCGCCACGGCCCGACCCTTCGTGACCCACCACAACGCGCTGGGCATCGACATGTACCTGCGCATCGCCCCGGAGCTGTACCTCAAGCGGCTGGTAGTGGGCGGCTTCGAGCGGGTCTTCGAGATCAACCGCAACTTCCGCAACGAGGGGCTGTCGACCCGGCACAACCCCGAGTTCACCATGATCGAGTTCTATCAGGCCTATGCCGATTATCAGGACCTGATGGACCTCACCGAGGCCATGCTGCGCGAGGTCACCCGGCGGGTGCTGGGCACCACCACCGTGACCAACACGGTGCGCGACGCCGAGGGCGAGGTGCTGGAGACCTACGAGTACGACTTCGGCCAGCCGCTGCGCCGGCTCAGCGTGTTCGACGCCATTCTCGAGTACAACCCGGACATCCACGCCGAGGCGCTGGCCGACGAGACCGCCGCTCGGCAGATCGCCGAGCGCCTGGACATCGACGTCAAGGACGGCTGGGGCCTGGGCAAGGTGCAGATCGAGATCTTCGAGAAGACCGTCGAGCACCGCCTCCAGCAGCCGACCTTCATCACCGACTACCCGACCGAGGTCAGCCCGCTGGCCCGGCGCAAGGACAGCGATCCCTTCGTCACCGAGCGTTTCGAGTTCTTCGTCGGCGGCCGAGAGATCGCCAACGGCTTCTCGGAGCTCAACGACGCTGAGGACCAGGCCGAGCGCTTCGCCGCCCAGGTGGCCGAGAAGGAGGCCGGCGACGACGAGGCCATGTACTACGACGCCGACTATGTCCGCGCCCTGGAGTACGGCCTGCCGCCCACCGCCGGCGAGGGCATCGGCATCGACCGGCTGGTGATGCTGCTCACCGACAGCGCCTCGATCCGGGATGTGCTGCTGTTCCCGGCCATGCGCCCTTCTGGAGACTGAAGGCGCTGCGCGTCGGCCAGGCGGCGTTGCGCGGGGACTCGCTTTGCTCATGTACAAACGTGTACATTCCGCCAGCGAATCCCCGTGCGCCTAGCCTGGGCCTAGCTCGCCGCCTTCCGCTGGCTTCGCGGGTGACCGCTTAGCCCCACATCCGGCAGGTTGGTCGGGAAGTGTTGGTAAGGGGCGCCCCGAGCGCCCATAATGGCAGCGTTTCGACGTCGAGGAGACCGTGATGAAACTGCTCAACCGCTCCGCCCTGAGCGTCAGGCCGACCCAGCATTTCGTCGACTGGATCAACGCCCTGGAACCCACCGTGGGTGATGACGACCTCTCGCTCGCCGATGTCGAACGGGAAAGCACCATCTACCTGATTCCCGAGATGGATGCCCCCGAGGCCCTCGAGGCCTTCGTGAGGGAGCGCTACCTGGAGATCCTCGAGACCGAGCTGCGGGCCTGGGAGGAAGACGAGCGCCAGTGGCCCGAGACCCTCGACTGGGCGCTGTTCCAGCGCTTCCTGCACTTCGAGCACAGCTACCTGGCGATCGACCTGGACGACGAGGCGGCCCTGGAGGTCGCCGAGGTCGACGACAGCCTGCTGCTGGAGACCGACCAGGACTGAGCGTGGCGCCCCGCCCTCCGTCCCCCAGAAACCGGCCGCGGCCGGTTTTCTTTTGCATCGCGATTGCCCATGAGCCGACTCTTCTCGACCCGCCCCGGCGATGACGGCCTGCCGGGCCCGGAACGCCGCCTGGCCGTCATGGCGCTGATCCTGGGCACCACCATGGCGGTGGTGGACACCACCATGGTCAACCTGGCCCTGCCCGCCATCGCCGCCGACCTCCGAGTGCCGGCGGCCGAGGCGGTGTGGGTGACCAACCTCTTCCAGGTGACCTGCGCCGCCTTCCTGCTGGTCTTCGCCGCCCTGAGCGAGCTGGTCGGCCGGCGGCGGCTGTACGCGGCGGGGCTGGCGCTGTTCGCGGTGGCCGCCCTGGGCAGCGCCCTGTCGCGCAGCCTCGAGACCCTGCTGGCGTTCCGCGCCCTCCAGGGCGTGGCGGCGGCGGCCACCCTGTCCATCGGCCCGTCGCTGTACCGGGCCATCTTCCCCTCGCGGCTGCTGGGCAGCGCCCTGGGGCTGAGCTCGCTGGTGGTGGCCACCGGCTATGCCGCCGGGCCGGCCCTGGGCGGCACGCTGCTGTCGGTGGCCAGCTGGCCCTGGCTGTTCGCCCTGCCGGTGCCCCTCGGGGCCGGCGCCGTGATCCTGGCCTGGCGGGCGTTGCCCCGGGAGCCGCGGCGCTCGGGAGGCTTCGACGGCTGGGGCGCGCTCTGCGCCATGGCCGCCCTGGCGAGCCTCTTCCTGGCCCTGGATGGCGCCGGGCGGGCGGCGGGCGGCGGAGGCTGGGCCTGGCTGGCCGTCGCCCTGGTCGCCGGGGCCGCCTTCATCGCCCGCCAGCGCCGGGCGGCGTACCCGCTGCTGCCGCTGTCGCTGTTCCGCGAGCGGCGCTTCAGCCTGGCGGTCGCGGCCCAGGGGCTGGCCTTCGTCGGCCAGGGCCTGGCCTTCGTCGCCCTGTCCTTCCTCTACCAGCGGGAGATGGGCTTCACGCCGCTGGAGACCGCCTGGCTGTTCACCCCCTGGCCGCTGACCATCATGGTGGCGGGGCCCCTGGCCGGCCGGCTGGCCGACCGGCTCAACCCCAGCCTGCTGAGCTCGGCGGGGTTGGTGCTGCTGATGGCGGGGCTGGCCAGCCTGGCCCGGCTCGAGGCCGAGGCCGGGGTGATCGACGGCCTGTGGCGCACCGCCCTGTGCGGCCTGGGTTTCGGGCTCTTCCAGCCGCCCAACAATCGCGAGCTGATGGCCAGCGTGCCCGCCGAGCGCAGCGCCAGCGCCTCGGGCGTGATGAGCACCACCCGCACCATGGGCCAGTCGCTGGGCGTGGCGCTGGTCGGCGCCGGCCTGGCCGCCGGGGCGCCCGTCCAGCTCACGCTCTGGGCGGGCGTGGCGGCCACGGCGCTGTCGCTGCTGGCCAGCCTGGCCCGGGTCCCGCTGGCCGGCGAGGCGCTGCGCGCCCGTCGTCGCGCCGCGGCCGAACGCGTACAATGAGGCCGTCACTCACCAGCGGAACGCCGAGATGAGCATCCAGTCGACCATCGAGCACAAGCTCCAGGCCCTCGAGCCCGTCCATCTGGCGGTGGAGAACGAGAGCCACCGGCACAACGTGCCGCCGAACTCCGAGACCCACTTCAAGGTGACCCTGGTGTCGTCGCGCTTCGCCGGCATGATGCCGGTCAAGCGCCACCAGCAGATCTATGCCCTGCTGGCCGACGAGCTGGCCGGCCCCGTGCATGCCCTGGCGCTGCACCCCTACACCCCCGAGGAGTGGCAGGCCCGCGGCGAGGGGCGGCCGGACTCCCCGGACTGTCGGGGCGGCGGCGGCTCGTGACCACCGAGCCCCAGCGGCTGCAATACCTGGAGGCCATGGGCCTGACGGCCTGGACGGCCCGCTATCGCCTGCCCAATGCCCGGGAAACCGAGGCCTGCGAATGGGCGCTGCCCGAGCCCGAGGCGTCGGCTCGCCAGGCGCCCGGCGAGCGCCTGCATGCCCTGCTCGACGAGCCGGGCGAGGCTCCCGCGCCCGCGGAGCCGGAGCCCCGTGCCCAGGCGCCGGCGGGCCCCCGCAAGGCGCGCGCCCTGCTGGGCGACCTGGTGCCCGAGGAGGCCCCGGCGGCCGACCCCGAGCCCGCCTCCGAGGCGCCGACGGCCGTGGCCGCGCCCGGCGAGGCGCTGCGTTTCACCCTGCAGGTGGCCTGCCTGGACGGTCGCTGGCTGCTGATGGTGCCGGGGGAGGCGCCGCCCTCCCGGCAGGCGCAGCGGCTGCTGGTCAACCTGCTGCGCGCCGCCGGGGTGACGCCCGAGGCGCCGCCGGCCTTCGAGGCCTTCCACTGGCCCCAGGTCGAGGGGCTGCCGGTCCAGGCGCCGCTGGACGAGGCGCGTCAGGGGCTGCAGGCGTTCCTCGCCGGCCGGGCGCGCCGCGGCTGGGCCGCGGAGCGGCTGCTGGTGTTCGGCGAGGACCAGGCCCTGGCGTCGGTGCTGGCCATCGAGGCCGAGCGCAGCTCGGCGCTGGGGCTGCCGGCCTGGCAGGGGCCCGACCTCGAGGCGCTGGCCGGCAGCGCCGAAGCCAAGCGGGCGCTGTGGCCCTGCCTGGCCGGCTGGCGCGAGGCCTGGCATGGCGGCGGCGATGAGGCCTAAGGGGCGGCTGCGCCGCCTCGGCGTCGGCGACCTCGAGGCCCTGGTGGCCCTGGAAGCGGCGGGCCAGGCCCAGCCCTGGTCGCCCGCCCAGCTCCGGGCGGCGCTGGCGTCGCCGGATCATGCCGTCTTCGGCGTGGAGGCGGGGGGCGAGCTGGTGGCCCATGCGGTGGTGGCGCGCGGCCCCTTCGACGCCGAGCTGGAGGCCATCCTGGTGGCGCCGGCGCGGCGCGGGGAAGGGCTGGCGACCCGGCTGATGGACGAGGCGAAGGCCGAGGCGCGGCGCTGGGGCAGCGAGCGACTGCTGCTCGAGGTGCGGGGAGGCAATGCCCCGGCGATCGCCCTCTATCGGCGGGCGGGGCTCCGGGTCGACGGGCGCCGGCGCGGCTACTACCCGCCGCAGGCCGGCGCCGACCGGGAGGATGCGTTGCTGATGTCCGGCCCCCCGGGGGGCTGAGGCGTCAGCCGGGCTGGTGTTCGGCTTCCCCGGCGCCGGTCTCGACCTCGTCGAACTTGCTCAGCAGGCCGGACAGGCGTCGCTCCCAGTCCTCGCGCTCCTGCTTCAGGCGAGCGTTTTCCTCGCGCAGCTCCTCGGCTTCCATCTTCATCAATTCCAGGGCCTCGACGGCGCTGGTCACCTTCTGTTCGAGCTGGTTGAAGAGTTCGATGCTCATCCGTTTCTCCTGACGATGTCCGGCGGGGCCCGTGATGGGCGTCCTGCAGCGGCAGCGTAACGCCGCCGTGGGGGCTCAGCAAGCGTCGCCGTCGGGCGACTCCCCGGGCGTGCTGCGACGGCGATAGAGCCGTCCCGTGCTGTCCCCGGCGCGGACCTCGCGATGCAGCGACCAGCCGGCCGGCACCTCGGGGTCGAGCTCGCTTTCCGTCTCCACGTAGATCCAGGCCTCGTCGTCCAGCCAGCCGGCCTCCAGGGCCTCGCAGCAGGGCCCGGCCAGGCCCTGGCGGAAGGGCGGGTCGACGAAGGCCAGGGTCGCCGCGCGGGGCGGGCCGGCGAGATGGCGCAGGGCGTCGTCCACCACCACCTCGGCGCGGGTGATGTCCAGGGTCGCCAGGTTGTCGACCAGCGCTCTGGCCACCCGGGCATCGCGCTCCACCAGCACGGCGCCGGCGGCGCCCCGGGACAGCGCCTCCAGCCCCAGTGCGCCGGTGCCGGCGAACAGATCCAGCACCCGGGCGCCGGGCGTCACGCCGGAGAGCCAGTTGAACAGGGTCTCGCGGACGCGGTCGGGGGTGGGGCGCAGGCCGGGGCTGTCCAGCACGGGCAGCCGCCGGCGGCGGTGCTCGCCGCCGATCAGGCGCAGTTGGCCGGGGCGGCGGGCGGGTTTCTTCGGGGCTCGGGAGGCGGGGCGTCGTCGGCTCATGGGGGCCGATTGTAGCGGGCGCCTTGTCCACAGTCATGGTGCGCGATGGTAGGATGTGGCGATTCGTTCACCCGCGAGGCTGAATCCCCCCATGTTCGGTTTTTTCAAGCGCAAGAAGAAGCAGGAAGAGCAGCAGCAGGACCCCGAGGCGACGCCGGACGTCCCGGCCGAGGACGCGCAGGGGGAGGCGGCCGACGACGCCGAGGCGCCGGCGGCCGAGACGCCGCCGGCGCAGGACGATACGCTTGCCGAGCCGGAGCCGGAGCCGGAGCCGGAGCCGGAGCCGGAGCCGGAGCCGGAGCCGGAGCCGGAGCCGACGCCAGAGCCAGAGCCAGAGCCAGAGCCAGAGCCAGAGCCAGAGCCAGAGCCAGAGCCAGAGCCGGAGCCCGAGCCGACGCCCGAGCCGACGCCCGAGCCAGAGCCGGAACCCCGGGCGAGCGTCGAGGCGCCCCCCACGCCGGCGAAACGCGCGCCCCGGGAGAAGCCCAAGGCCGAGAAGAAGGGCTGGTTCGCCCGCATGCGCGAGGGCCTGGGCAAGACCCGCTCCAACCTGACCGAGGGGCTCGCCGGCCTCTTCCTGGGCCGCAAGCAGATCGACGACGACCTGATGGAGGAACTCGAGACCCAGCTGCTGATGGCGGACGTGGGCATCGAGGCCACCACCGAGATCATCGATCGGCTCACCGAGCGGGTCTCGCGCAAGGAGCTCAAGGACCCCCAGGCCCTCTACGGCGCCCTGCAGGACGAGCTGGCGACCCTGCTCGAGGGCGTCACCCGGCCCCTCGAGCTGCCCCCCAAGGGCCAGGGGCCCTTCGTGATCCTGGTGGTCGGCGTCAACGGCGTCGGCAAGACCACCACCATCGGCAAGCTCACCCAGCGCTTCCAGCGCGAGGGGCGCAGCGTGATGCTGGCCGCCGGCGATACCTTCCGCGCCGCCGCCGTGGAGCAGCTCAAGGTCTGGGGCGAGCGCAACGAGGTCCCGGTGGTCGCCCAGCACACCGGCGCCGACAGCGCCTCGGTGGTCTATGACGCCCTGGCCGCGGCTCGGGCGCGCGGCGTCGACGTGCTGATCGCCGACACCGCCGGCCGGCTGCACAACAAGGCTCACCTGATGGAAGAGCTCAAGAAGGTGCGCCGGGTGATGGCCAAGCTCGACGACCAGGCGCCCCACGAGGTGATGCTGGTGCTCGATGCCGGCACCGGCCAGAACGCGCTGTCCCAGGCCGCCACCTTCAACGAGGCGGTGCCGGTCAGCGGCATCACCCTGACCAAGCTCGACGGCACCGCCAAGGGCGGCATCATCTTCGCCCTGGCCCAGCAACTGGCCACGCCGATCCGCTTCATCGGCGTCGGCGAGACCCTCGACGACCTGCGGCCCTTCGAGGCCCGGGAGTTCGTCGACGCCCTCTTCGATCGGGACGACGCCTCGGCATGATCGCCTTCGAGCACGTGGGCAAGCGCTACGGCGGGCGCTTCGAGGCGCTCGCCAACCTCGACTTCCGCGTGCGTCGCGGCGAGATGGTCTTCCTCACCGGCCATTCCGGCGCCGGCAAGAGCTCCCTGCTGCGGCTGCTGATGCGCCTGGAGCGCCCCAGCCGGGGGCGCATCCTGGTGGCCGGCCACGACATCGATCGCCTGCATGCCAGCCAGGTGCCCTTCTATCGGCGCCAGATCGGCGTGGTCTTCCAGGATCATCAGCTGCTCTTCGACCGCTCCGTGTTCCACAACGTGGCCCTGCCGCTGGAGATCCAGGGCGCCGAGCCCCGCGAGGCGGCGCGTCGGGCCCGGGCGGCGCTGGACAAGGTCGGCCTGCTGCACCGCGAGCAGGCCCTGCCCATCGAGCTGTCCGGCGGCGAGCAGCAGCGGGTGGGCATCGCCCGGGCGGTGGTCAACAAGCCGGCGCTGCTGCTCGCCGACGAGCCCACGGGCAACCTGGATCCTCAGCTCTCCGCGGACATCATGGCGCTGTTCGAGGACTTCCATCGCATCGGCACCACGGTGATGATCGCCAGCCATGACCTGGCGCTGATCGCCCGCCTGCGCCACCGCACCCTGCGCCTCCGGGAGGGACGCCTGGTGGCCGACGAGGAGGCCGCATGAGCCGCGAGACGACCGCCCGGCGCGGCGCCCGGGCCCGGCAGGCCACCGCCGGCGGCCGCGGCCGCGGCTGGCTGCGCCATCACCGAGCCATGGCCCTGGACAGCGCCCGCCGCCTGCTGCGCCACCCGGTGGGCAGCCTGCTGACCATGCTGGCCATCGCCATCGCCCTGGTGCTGCCCGCGGGGCTCTGGCTGGCCCTGGACGGCGCCCGGTTGCTGGATGCCGAGCTCGATCGCAGCGCCAGCCTCACCGTCTACCTGGAGGAGCGCGTCGACGCCGTCGAGGCCGGCCGCATCGAGCAGGCCCTGGCCGCCCGGCCCGGCGTGGCGGAGACCCGCCTGATCTCCGCCGCCGAGGGCATGGCCGAGTTCCAGCGGGCCCTGGGGCTGGAGGAGGCCCTGGCGCGGCTGCCCGACAATCCGCTGCCGGCCAGCGTGGTGCTGCGCCCGGCCGATCCGGAACCGGCGGCGGTCCAGGCCCTGGCCGGGGAGCTCGCGGCCGTCGCCGGCGTCGACGAGGTGCGCCTGGACCTGGCCTGGCTGGAGCGCCTGCGCCACCTGGCCGAGCTGGGGCGCCGGGTGGGGCTGGGGCTCGCCGCGCTGTTCGGTCTGGGGGTGCTGCTGGTGGTGGGCAACACCATTCGCCTGGCGGTGGAGAACCGCCGCCAGGAGATCGAGGTGGTGACCCTGATCGGCGCCACCCACGCCTTCGTGCGTCGTCCCTTCCTCTACAGCGGGGCCTGGTACGGGCTGGGCGGCGGCCTGCTGGCCTGGGGGCTGCTGACGCTGGGCAGCGACTGGCTGGCCGCGCCGATCGCGGCGCTGGCGGCCAGCTACGGCGCCAGCTTCCAGCTGCCCGCCCTGGGGGCGGCGGGGTCGGCAACCCTGCTCGGCTGTAGTACACTGTTGGGCTGGCTGGGTGCCTGGATCGCCGTGAGCCGCCACCTGGCGCAGATCCGGCCCCGCTAGGGCGGCACCCCCGGCGCTCGCGCGCCATGGGTGCTATGCTGGCCGGGCCGCCGAGGCCTCGGCGGCCGGTCAAGGAACCGACACGGTGTTTCGCCGTCTAAGGCGGCGACTGCGGATACCACACACGGGTTTCGATGGAGACATCCTGCACATGAGCACCAGTCTTCTGCCGGTGGGCCACCTTTCCCCGGGCCACGACCTCAATGGCTATATCCAGGCGGTGAACGGCATCCCCATGCTCACCGTCGACGAGGAGCGTGAGCTCGCCCACCGCCTCCACGACGAGGGCGATCTCGAGGCGGCGCGCCGTCTGGTGCTGTCGCATCTGCGCTTCGTGGTGCATATCGCGCGCAGCTACGCCGGCTATGGCCTGCACCAGGCCGACCTCATCCAGGAGGGCAACGTCGGCCTGATGAAGGCGGTCAAGCGCTTCGACCCCCACCAGGGCGTGCGCCTGGTGTCCTTCGCCGTGCACTGGATCAAGGCCGAGATCCACGAGTTCGTGCTGCGCAACTGGCGGATCGTCAAGGTCGCCACCACCAAGGCCCAGCGCAAGCTGTTCTTCAACCTGCGCAGCGCCAAGAAGCGCCTGGCCTGGCTGAACAGCGACGAGGTCGAGGCCATCGCCAAGGATCTCGACGTCAAGCCGGAGGTGGTGCGCGAGATGGAGGGCCGCCTGTCCGCCCACGATGCCGGCTTCGATGCCGCGCCGGGCGACGACGAGGAGTCGGCCTACCAGGCGCCGGTGCACTACCTGGACGACGCCAGCCAGGATCCGGCCACCCAGCTGGAAGACAGCGACTACGAGGCCGATGCCACCCGTCGCCTCCAGCAGGCGCTCGAGGGGCTCGACGAGCGCTCCCGGGACATCCTCCAGCGGCGCTGGCTGAGCGACGACAAGTCGACCCTGCACGAGCTGGCCGACGTCTATGGCGTATCCGCCGAGCGCATCCGCCAGCTCGAGAAGAACGCCATGAAGAAGATTCGCCAGCAGATCGGCGACACCCTGGCTGCCTGACCCCGGGCGCAGGCCCGACAGCGAACGCCCCGGCCCGTCGGCCGGGGCGTTCGCGTTTCCGGCCCCCGCCTCAGGCGGTCTGCGGCGCCTCGCGCAGCAGACCGGCCGAGAGCGCCGGCCACTGGTCGTCCCAGTGCTCGGTGGGGCGGCGGCGGAAGTCGCTGCGCACGTACTGGGCGATGCGCCCCTCGGCCTGGGCGACCAGCAGGTTGGCGGCGGCGGGGATCGGCAGGCCGGGGCGGCGCCCCTCGCGCAGCTCGGCCTCGCGCAGGACCTGCTTGAGCTGGGTCTCCAGGCGCTCGAAGAGCTGGTGGATGCGCTGGCGCAGCCGCGCCGTCTCGCCGGTCAGGACATCGCCGCCCAGCAGCCGCGACAGGCCGGGGTTCTTCTCGGCGAAGGCCAGCACCAGGGTGAGGATCTGGCCGCAGCGGGGCACGGCCTCGGGCACCTCCTCGAGGATGCGGGCGATGCGTTCGAACAGCGTCTGCTCGATGAACTCGATGAGCCCCTCGAACATCCGTGCCTTGCTGGGGAAGTGCCGGTAGAGGGCGGCCTCGGACACGCCGACCTGGCGGGCCAGGGCGGCGATGGTGATGCGCTTGCCGCTGTCCTCCTCCAGCATCAGCGCCAGCCCCTGGAGGATCTGCTCCCGGCGGCTGGGGGTGGGAGTTGCCTGCGTCATAGTGGTTCTTTTCGTGTCGGTCCTTGAAGGCAACCGGTCTCAGCCGGCTGATTCGTCGCTTCTTGCGTTGGTGATCAGGGTGCCCACGCCGGCATTGGTGAAGATCTCCAGCAGGGTGGCGTGGGGCACCCGGCCGTCGACGATATGGGCGCTGGATACGCCGCCCTTCACGGCATCCAGGGCGCAGCGGATCTTGGGCAGCATGCCGCCATGGATGGTGCCATCGGCGATCAGGGCGTCGACTTGAGCGGTGGTCAGGCCGGTGAGCACCTCGCCTTCGGCGTTCATCAGGCCGGCGACGTTGGTCAGCAGCATCAGCTTCTCGGCGTCCAGGGCCTCGGCCACCTTGCCGGCCACCAGGTCGGCGTTGATGTTGTAGCTGCGTCCGGTCTCGTCGACCCCGATGGGGGCGATCACCGGGATGAAGTCCCGGGCGGCGAGCATCTCGATGAGGTCGGTGGAGATGTGCTCCACCTCGCCGACATGGCCGATGTCGATGATCTCCGGGGCGGTCATCTCCGGGCTCTGGTGCTCGACCTTGAGCTGGCGGGCGCGGATCTGGCCGCCGTCCTTGCCGGTCAGGCCGATGGCCTTGCCGCCGCACTGGTTGATCAGGTTGACGATGCCCTTGTTGACCAGTCCGCCCAGCACCATCTCGACCACGTCCATGGTCTCGGCGTCGGTGACCCGCATGCCGTTGACGAAGCGCGACTCGATCTTGAGCTTCTCCAGCAGCTCGCCGATCTGCGGGCCGCCGCCGTGCACCACCACCGGATTGATGCCGACCTCCTTCATCAGCACCATGTCGCGGGCGAAGGAATCGATCAGGGTGTCCTCGGTCATGGCGTTGCCGCCGTACTTGACCACCACGGTCTTGCCGGAGAAGCGCTGGATGTAGGGCAGGGCCTCGGAGAGCACCTCCACCACCTGGCGGGGGTCGCGGGTCTGTTCGGTCATGTCATCTTTCCTTGTTCGGGGCTCGACGGTCGGCTCACAGCGAGATCTCGAGGTCCGGGGCCACCTGGCGCAGGGCGTCGGCGAAGCGTTCGCGGATGCGCGCAAGCGCCGCCCGGGTTTTGCCCTCGAAGCGCAGCACCAGCACCGGCGTGGTGTTGGAGGCGCGGCACAGGCCCCAGCCGTCCGGGTAGTCCACGCGGATGCCGTCCAGGGTGGTCTTGACGCCATCCTCGCCGAAGTCGCCCTCCCGGGCCAGCCGGTCCACCAGGGCGAACTTGGTGTCGTCGGTCACCGTGACGTTGATCTCGGGGGTGCCCAGATCCTGGGGGTAGCGGTCGAAGAAGGCGTCGGCGTCGCCGGCGTCCCGGTCCAGGTGGCGCGACAGCACCTCCAGCAGGCGGGCCGCACCGTAGAGGCCGTCGTCGAAGCCGTACCAGCGCTCCCGGAAGAAGATGTGTCCGCTCATCTCGCCGGCCAGCTGGGCGCCGGTCTCCTTCATGCGCGCCTTGATCAGCGAGTGCCCGGTGCGCCACATCTCCGGGGTGCCGCCGGCCTCCTCGATCACCCGCGCCAGGTTGCCGGTGCACTTGACGTCGAAGATCACCCGGGCGCCCGGCTGGCGCTCGAGTAGGTCCTCGGCGAAGGCCATCATCAGGTGATCCGGATAGATCAGCTCGCCGCGGGGCGTGATCACCCCCAGGCGGTCGCCGTCGCCGTCGAAGGCCAGGCCGATGTCGGCGCCGGTCTCCTGCACGGTGCGGACCAGGTCGCGGAGGTTCTCCGGCTTGCCGGGATCCGGGTGGTGGTTGGGGAAGGTGCCGTCGATCTCGGCGAACAGCGGGATCGTCTCGGCGCCCAGCCGCTCGACGAGCCGGGGGCCGAGCTCGCCGGCCACGCCGTTGCCGCAGTCCACCACGGCCTTGAGCGGGCGCGCGAGGGTCACGTCGCCGAGGATGCGCTCGAGATAGGCCTCGCGGACGTCCTCCTCGATCACCCGGCCCGCGCCCTCGGTCAGGTCGCCCTCCTCGAGTCGGCGGTGCAGGTCGGTGATCGCCTCGCCGGACAGGGTCTCGCCGCCCAGCACGATCTTGAAGCCGTTGTAGTCCGGCGGGTTGTGGCTGCCGGTGACCATGACGCCGGAGGCGGTGCCGTCCAGCAGGTGGGTGGCGAAGTAGAGCACCGGGGTCGGCACCATGCCGATGTCGACCACGTCGCAGCCGCTGGCGTTCAGGCCGCGGGTCAGGGCGGCGAGCAGGCGGGGGCCGGAGAGGCGGCCGTCGCGGGCGACCACCACCCGGGATTCGTCCCGGGCCCGGGCAGCGCTGCCGATGGCGCGGCCGATGCCCTCGACGCCGGCCTCGGTCAGGGTGTCGTCGACGATGCCGCGGATGTCGTAGGCGCGGAAGATGCTGGCGGGGGCGTGGGCTGTAGTCATGGTGTCGTCTTCCTCGTCAGTGGCGGCCGGAGCTGCCGAAGCCGCCGGCGCCGCGGTCGCTGTCGGCGAAGTCGTCGACTACCTCGAGCTCGGCCTGGACCACCGGCACCAGCACGTATTGGGCCAGGCGCTCGAAGGGCGACAGGGTGAAGGCGGTGGTGCCGCGGTTCCATACCGAGACCATCAGCTCGCCCTGGTAGTCGGAGTCGATCAGGCCGACCAGGTTGCCGAGCACGATGCCGTGCTTGTGGCCCAGGCCCGAGCGGGGCAGGATCATGCCCGCCAGGCCCGAGTCGGCGATGTGGATGGCCAGGCCGGTGCGCACCAGCTCGCAGTCGCCGGGCTCGAGCGTCAGGGGCGCGTCGAGCAGGGCGCGCAGGTCCATGCCGGCGGAACCGGTGGTGGCGTAGTGGGGCAGGTGGTCGCGCATCCGCTCGTCGAGCAGCTTGACGGCGAGGCGGGGGCGGTCGGGAAAGGTCGGCATCGGGTGTCTTCCAGGGTATCCAGGGGGAGCGTGTCAGGGGCGGTCGGCGCGCAGCCGCGCCAGGGCGCGGCGCACCACGGCCAGGGCCAGCTGGGCCTTGGGCTGGGGCGGCAGGTCGGCCCGGCCCTCGCCGTCGGCCTCGCGCCACAGCAGCAGGGCGGCGTTGTCGTCGGCGCCGAAGCCCAGGCCGTCGCGGGACACGTCGTTGGCCACCACCATGTCGAGGCCCTTGCGGGCGAGCTTGTCCCGAGCGTAGGTCTCCAGGTCCCGGGTCTCGGCGGCGAAGCCCACCACATAGGGGCGGTCGGGGCGCGCGGCGACGGCGGCGATGATGTCGGGGTTCTTGACCAGGCGCAGGGTGAGGCCGTCCTCGCCCTCGCGCTTCTTGAGCTTGTGCTCGGCGGGGGTCTCGGCGCGATAGTCGGCCACCGCGGCACAGCCGATGAAGAGGTCGCCGTCGGCGGCCAGGCGCTGGACGGCATCGTGCATCTCCCGGGCGCTCTCCACATCGAGGCGTTCCACGCCGGGGGGCGTGGGCAGGGACACGGGGCCGCTGATCAGCCGGACCCGGGCGCCCAGGGAGGCGGCCGCGGCGGCCAGGGCGAAGCCCATCTTGCCGGAGCTGTGGTTGGACAGGTAGCGCACCGGGTCCAGCGGCTCGCGGGTCGGCCCGGCGGTGATCACCACCGTCAGGCCTTCCGCTTCGCGCTCTTCCTCGCGCGCCAGGGCGGTGACGATGGTCTCGGGTTCGAGCATGCGGCCCGGGCCCACGTCGCCGCAGGCCTGGTCGCCGCTGTCCGGGCCCAGCAGCCGCCAGCCGTCCTCGGTGAGGCGCTCGGCGTTGCGGGCCGTGGCCGGGTGACGCCACATGGCCTGGTTCATGGCCGGCGCCATCACCTTCTCGGCGTCGCTGGCCAGGCACAGGGTGGTGAGCAGGTCGTCGGCATGGCCCTGGGCCAGGCGCGCCATCAGGTCGGCGGTGGCCGGGGCGACCAGGATCAGGTCGGCCCAGCGGGCCAGCTCGATATGGCCCATGCCGGCCTCCGCCTCGGGGTCGAGCAGCGAGGTGCGCACGGCCTCTCCCGTCAAGGCTTGTAACGTCAAGGGCGCGATGAAGGCCTGGGCGCCCTCGGTCATCACCACGCGCACCTCGTAGCCCACCTGCTTGAGCAGGCGGGCCAGCTGGGCGCTCTTGTAGGCGGCGATCCCGGCGCTGATGCCGAGCAGGATGCGTCGAGGGGCGAGGCCCCGGAAGCCGGAGGGTGTCGACATGGCGGTATCCGAGCGTGAATCCGGTCGCCTACCTTACCATTCGCCCGCCACCTTGCGTAGCCGAGGCGTCGGCCGCTCGCGACAGGGGCGGCTACACTGAGGCCAGGACGAGCCGGGCGAGGCAAGGAGGCCGAGATGTCGATCCGCGACTGGCCGGAGGGCGAGCGCCCCCGGGAGAAGCTGCTGGCGCTGGGCAGCGAGGCGCTGTCCGATGCCGAGTTGCTGGCGATCTTCCTGCGCGTGGGGGTCACCGGCCGCTCGGCGGTGGACCTGGCCCGGGACCTGCTGTCGGCCTTCGGTGGCTTGCGCGCCCTGCTCGAGGCCGATCGCGCGCGCTTCTGCGCCGAGCGCGGCCTGGGGGAGGCCAAGTACGTACAGCTCCAGGCCGTGCTGGAGCTGTCCCGCCGTCACCTGGCCAGCCGGCTGGATCGCGAGGGGGCGCTGACCTCGCCTTCCCTGGTGCGGGCCTACCTGGCCTCGCGGCTGCGCCACCTGGGGCACGAGGAGTTCGCCGCGCTGTTCCTCGACAGCCAGCACCGGGTGATCCGCTTCGAGTCGCTGTTCCGCGGTACCCTGGACAGTGCCTCGGTGTATCCCCGGGAGGTGGCGCGCCGCGCCCTGGAGCTGGGCGCCGGGGCGCTGATCCTGGCCCATAACCATCCCTCGGGCGTGGCCGAGCCCAGCGACGCCGACCGGCGCATCACCGAACGCCTGCGCGAGGCGCTGGGGCTGTTCGAGATCCGGGTGCTGGACCATTTCGTGGTGGGCGACGGGGAGGTGGTGTCCTTCGCCGAGCGCGGCCTGATATAATGCCGCTCGATCATCGCAGCGACAGTCCCACGCCCGCCTCCGGCCGCCCCCGCGCCGGCGAGGCGCGCGGCTTATCGCTGCGTGTCGCT
Source organism: Halomonas koreensis (assembly GCF_031451675.1). Classification (NCBI taxonomy): domain Bacteria; kingdom Pseudomonadati; phylum Pseudomonadota; class Gammaproteobacteria; order Oceanospirillales; family Halomonadaceae; genus Halomonas; species Halomonas koreensis. Next base: position 28,093 of record NZ_JARWAK010000008.1, read on the forward strand.
TGTCTGGCAGCGTTGACTCTGGTATAAAGTGCAGCCTTTGAATTCCCTTGGGTCAAATGACAACGGGGTCGTCCCGGTTTGCCCGACAGGTTTTGAACACTCAGGTATCCCTACCTGGCCAAGCGGTTGGAGGCTCTACATGTCCAAAGTATGTCAGGTTACCGGCAAGCGCCCGGTGACTGGTAACAACGTTTCTCACTCCCAGCGCAAGACGCGTCGTCGTTTCGTGCCCAACCTCCACAGCCACCGTTTCTGGGTGGAGTCCGAGAAGCGCTTCGTCAAGCTGCGCGTCTCCTCCAAGGGCATGCGCATCATCGACAAGAAGGGCATCGAGGCGGTGCTCAGCGATATCCGCAAGCGCGGCGAAGCCGTCTAAGCGACCCCACAGGGAGAAGACTCATGCGTGACAAGATTCGAATGGTGTCCAGCGCCGGTACCGGCCACTTCTACACCACCGACAAGAACAAGCGGAACACTCCGGACAAGCTCGAGATGAAGAAGTACGATCCGGTCGTCCGCAAGCACGTGATGTACAAGGAAGCCAAGATCAAGTAACCGGGATCCCGCGGTTCCCGTGATCGCTTCCGCCGCAGGCCTCGGCCTGTCCGCAAGAACCCGGCCCCCTGGTCGGGTTCTTGCGTGCTGATCGTCCCCGTCAGGTAGCCCCATGCCCGAGTTGCCCGAAGTCGAGACCACCCGGCGCGGCATCGCCCCGCACCTGGAGGGCCGCGAGATCACCGAGGTGATCGTCCGCCAGCCGCGCCTGCGTCGGCCGGTGCCCGAGGACCTGGTCGACCGGCTGGTGGGCGCGCGCATCGGCCCCCTCTCGCGGCGCGCCAAGTACCTGCTGGTCCCGGTCGCCGGCGAGGGCACCCTGCTGTGGCACCTGGGCATGTCCGGCAGCCTGCGCATCGTCCGGCTCGGCGAGCTGCCCAGGAAGCACGATCATGTCGACCTGGTGCTCGACGACGGAGCCGTGCTGCGCTATCACGATCCGCGCCGCTTCGGCTTCGTCGACTGGCTGAGGGGCGGGCTCGAGGAGGATTCCCGCCTCGCCCGCCTGGGCCCCGAGCCGCTGTCCGAGGCCTTCGACGGCGCGCGCCTGTACGCCCTGTCCCGGCGGCGGCGCCTGGCCGTGAAGCCCTTCCTGATGGACAATGCGGTGGTGGTGGGCGTCGGCAACATCTACGCCGCCGAGGCGCTGTTCCTGGCCGGCATCGACCCGCGCCGCGCCGCCGGGCGTATCGGCCGGGAGCGCTACGACCGGCTGGCGATCGCGATCCGCGAGGTGCTGGCCGCCGCCATCACCCAGGGCGGCACCACCCTGCGCGACTTCGTGAGCGGCACCGGCGAGCCGGGCTACTTCGCCCAGCGGCTCAACGTCTATGGTCGCGACGGCGAGCCCTGCCGGCGCTGCGGCGCCGAGCTGCGCCTGGTGACCCTGGGCCAGCGCGCCAGCGTCTTCTGCGGCGAGTGCCAGACCTGAGCGCGCCGCCGCGCCGATTTCGATGCCCCGCCGGCGCACGCGCCGGCGGCATCCCCTGAACGTTCGAGAGTCCCCACATGACCGCCCTACGCTCCCTGCGCCTGAAGAAGAACGCCGATCGCCGCCTCAAGGCCGGCCACCTCTGGCTCTACTCCAACGAGATCGACACCGCGGCCACGCCGCTCAAGGCCTTCGCGCCCGGCGAGCAGGCGGTGGTGGAGGCCGCCAACGGCAAGCCGATGGGCGTGGCCTACGTCAACGCCCACTCGCTGATCTGCGCCCGCCTGGTATCCCGGGAGCCGGCCCAGGGCCTCGATCGCTCGCTGCTGGTGCACCGCCTGAACCAGGCCCTGGCGCTGCGCCAGCGCCTGTTCGACCAGCCGTTCTATCGGCTGGTGCATGGCGAGGGCGACCTGCTGCCGGGGCTGATCATCGATCGCTTCGGCGACGTGGTGGTGATCCAGCTCAACACCGCCGGCATGGAGGCGGTGCTGGAGCCGCTGCTCGACGCCCTGGACAAGGTGCTCGCCCCGAGCGCCGTGGTGCTGCGCAACGATACCGCCGGCCGCCGCCAGGAAGGGCTCGACAGCGAGGTCGAGGTGATCAAGGGCGTGCTGCCCGAGGCGGTGGAGCTCGAGGAGAACGGGGTGCGCTTCGTCGCCCCGGTGCTCGACGGCCAGAAGACCGGCTGGTTCTACGACCACCGCGCCAACCGCGCCTGGCTCAACGGCCTGGTGGCCGGCAAGCGGGTGCTCGACCTGTTCAGCTACGTCGGCGGCTGGGGCGTGCAGGCCGCCGCCCACGGCGCCAGCGAAGTGCTGTGCGTGGACGCCAGCGCCCCGGCGCTGGAGCGGGTCGCCGAGAACGCCGCCCTCAACGGCCTGCACGAGCAGGTGGCGGTGGGCGAGGGCGACGCCTTCGAGGCCCTGGCCGCGCTCAAGGCCGACGGCGAGCAGTTCGACGTGGTGATCCTGGATCCGCCCGCCTTCATCAAGAAGCGCAAGGACATCCCCGCCGGCGAGCGCGCCTACGGCAAGCTCAATCGCGAGGCCATGCGCCTGCTGGGCCGCGACGGCCTGCTGCTCTCCGCCTCCTGCTCCATGCACCTGGCCCCCGAGCGGCTGGTGGATGCGGTCCGCGGGGCGGCCCGCCACCAGGACCGTCACGCCCAGGTCCTCTATCAGGGCCATCAGGGGCCGGACCATCCGGTGCACCCGGCGATCCCCGAGACGGCCTACCTCAAGGCGCTCGGCGTGCGCGTCTTCCGCGACTGATCCCGCTTCCGCGACCGCGGGGCGCGTCGTCCGGCGTGCCCCGCCACGAGCTGCCATGAACGACTTCGCCTTCGTCCGCGTCTTCGCCCACGCCAACCCGCTGCTGGTCGGCCACGTGGCCAACCTGCTGGAGGCGGCCGGCATCCCCGTCGAGCGGCGCAACCTGACCCTGGGCGGCGGCGCCGGCGAGCTGCCGCCGGGGGAGTGCGAGCCCGAGGTCTGGGTGGCGCCCCACAACCGGGCCCGGGCCGAAGCGCTGATCCGCGACGCCCTGGCCGAGGATCGGCGTCCGGCCTGGACCTGCCCGGGCTGCGGCGAGCGGCTCGGCGGGGCCTTCGACGCCTGTTGGCAGTGCGGCCATGCCCGCCCCTGAGCGCGCCGCGCCCCCGGCGCAAGGAGTCCGCCCGTGTCCTGGGACCTGCCCGAGCCCTTTGTGATCGAGATCGAGGTCGAGGCCGCCCACATCGATGCCTTCGGCCATGCCAACAACGCCGAGTACCTGCGCTGGGTGGAGCGCGCCAGCTGGGCCCACTCGGCGAGCCTGGGGCTGACCCTCGAGCGCTATCGCGCCCTCGACCGGGCCATGGCGGTGCATCGCCACGAGCTCGACTACCTGGCCCCGGCCCTCGAGGGCGACCGCCTGCGGCTGGCCACCTGGATCGTGGCCTGCGATGGCCGGTTGAGCCTGACCCGGCGCTTCCAGCTGCGCCGTCCCGCCGACGGCGCCACCCTGCTGCGTGCCCGTACCCGCTTCGCCTGCATCGCCCTGTCCAGCGGTCGCCCCCGCCGATTGCCCGAGGCCTTCCTGTCCGGCTACGGCCGCGCGATGATCGCGGAATGATCGTTTGCCGGATAAAATTCGGTTTTCTTTCTAATTCTCGGTAAATGATCTTGTCGATCAGGCAAATGCTCTAAGGATTTCACGTTTTTGCCGCGTGGATTCATCGTGATTGTTCTGTTGTGCTGTAATGAGGCCGTGAGTCAGCCTCATCCAACAAGCCAGCAGCGGAGGACCTCCCATGCAGATCGCCGTCCCCAAGGAAATCAAGAACCACGAGTATCGCGTCGCCCTGACGCCCAGCGGCGCCCGTGAACTGGTCGGTCGCGGTCACGCGGTGACCGTCCAGGCCGGGGCCGGCGAGGGCGCCGGCTTCAGTGATGCCGACTTCGAGGCCGCCGGCGCGCGCCTCGAGGCGGACGTGGCCAAGGTCTGGAGCGAGGCCGAGCTGATCCTCAAGGTGAAGGAGCCGCAGCCGGAGGAAGTGGCGCGGCTGTCCAAGGGCCAGACGCTGTTCACCTACCTGCACCTGGCCGCCGAGGAAGACCTGACCCGCGGCCTGATGGAGAGCGGCGCCACCTGCATCGCCTACGAGACCATCACCGCGCCCCAGGGCGGGCTGCCGCTGCTGGCGCCGATGAGCACCGTGGCCGGCCGCATGGCGGTCCAGGCCGGCGCCCACAGCCTGGAGAAGGCCCAGGGCGGCGCCGGCGTGCTGCTGCCCGGCGTGCCGGGCGTGGCGCCGGCCAAGGTCACCGTGATCGGCGGCGGCGTGGTCGGCGAGAACGCCGCCCGCATGGCGCTGGGCCTGGGCGCCGAGGTCACCGTGCTGGACAAGTCCATCCCGCGCCTGGAGACCCTGGACGATCGCTACCAGGGCCGCATGAAGACCGTCTTCTCCACCGCCGACGCCCTGGACGAGGCGATCCGTGAGTCCGACCTGATCATCGGCGCCGTGCTGGTGCCGGGCGCCGCCGCGCCCAAGCTGATCACCCGCGCCAAGCTGGCCGAGATGAAGCCGGGCAGCGTGCTGGTGGACGTGGCCATCGATCAGGGCGGCTGCTTCGAGACCAGCCGGCCCACCACCCATGCCGAGCCCACCTACGTGGTCGACGGCGTGGTGCACTACTGCGTCGCCAACATGCCGGGCGCCGTGGCGCGCACCTCCACCCAGGCGCTGACCAACGCCACCCTGCCGTTCGTGGTGGCGCTGGCCGACAAGGGCTGGCAGCAGGCGCTGGCCGACGACGCCCACTTCGCCGAGGGGCTCAACGTCCACGAGGGCCAGGTCACCTACCGGGCCGTGGCCGACGCCTTCGGCCTCGACTACGTGGAGGCCGCCCGGCTGATCGGCTGATCCCCGCCGCCGGTCGCTCTGAGGACGAGTGAGGGAAAGGGGGGAGGTGATAAGTGAGGAGTAAGGCGTAAGGGGACGCATGATCGATCCCGTTCACCTCGCTCCTCGCCCCCTCGCCCCCTTCCTTGCGCCGGTCGCCTTGGCCGGGGCGCCGCGTTACCATAGCGGGCATTCGAGAGTCAGCAGAGTCCCGCCTTCATGACCGTATCATCCGACAAGACCCGTGTGCTCACGGGGATCACCACCACCGGCACGCCCCACCTCGGCAACTACGTCGGCGCCATCAAGCCGGCCATCGAGGCCAGCCAGGACCCCAGCGTCCAGTCCTACTACTTCCTGGCCGACCTGCACGCCCTGATCAAGTGCCAGGATCCCAAGCGCGTTGAGCAGTCGCGCCTGGAGATCGCCGCCACCTGGCTGGCGCTGGGGCTGGATACCGACAACGCCGTCTTCTACCGCCAGTCGGACATCCCCGAGATCCCCGAGCTGACCTGGATGCTGTCCTGCGTCTGCGCCAAAGGGCTGATGAACCGCGCCCATGCCTACAAGGCGGCGGTGGCCGAGAACGAGGAGGCCGGCAACCAGGATCCCGACCGCGGCATCACCATGGGCCTGTTCGGCTATCCGGTGCTGATGGCCGCCGACATCCTGATGTTCAACGCCAACCGGGTGCCGGTGGGGCGCGATCAGATCCAGCACATCGAGATGGCCCGGGACATGGCGGGGCGCTTCAACCATCTCTACAAGGGCCAGTACTTCGCGCTGCCCGAGGCGGCGGTGGACGAGCGGGTCGAGGTGCTGGGGGGCCTGGACGGCCGCAAGATGTCCAAGAGCTACAACAACACCATTCCGCTGTTCGTCTCCGAGAAGAAGCTGCTCAAGCTGGTGCGCAAGATCAAGACCAACTCCCTGGAGCCCGGCGAGCCCAAGGACCCGGACACCTGCACCCTGTTCCAGATCTACTCGGCCTTCGCCGGCGCCGAGGAGGCCGCGGCCCTGCGCACCGAGTATGCCAACGGCATCGGCTGGGGCGAGGCCAAGAACCGGGTCTTCGAGTACCTCAACGCCCACCTGCGCGAGCCGCGGGAACGCTACCAAGCGCTGATGGAGGATCCCGGCCACATCGAGGCGGTGCTGCGCCAGGGGGCCGAGCGCGCCCGCGCCGAGGCCGCCCCCTTCATGGACCGGCTGCGCCAGGCGGCGGGCCTGGGCCGCTTCGTCTGAGCCCCGTCGGGTTCCCTCGTCGGCTCGCGGCGCCCCGTGTCCATGCCCGGGGCGTCGTCGTGGTAGAGTAGCGCCCAAAGGTGCCGGCAGAGCACCACGGCCCGCACACCCGATTCAGCACGAGACGAACCCATGACCAGTGAAGCCAAGCGTCCCCTCTATGTGCCCTATGCCGGCCCGCCCCTGCTCGAGATGCCCCTGCTCAACAAGGGCAGTGCCTTCACCCACGAGGAGCGCCGCGATTTCAACCTGATCGGGCTGCTGCCCCAGAACGTCGAGACCATCGAGGAGCAGGCCGAGCGGGCCTACCGCCAGTATCGCCAGTGCCAGACCGACCTGGATCGCCACATCTACCTGCGGGCCATCCAGGACGACAACGAGACCCTCTACTTCCGCCTGGTCTCCGAGCATCTCGAGGAGATGCTGCCGATCATCTATACCCCCACGGTCGGCAAGGCCTGCGAGGAGTTCTCCAACATCTACCGCAACCACCGCGGGCTGTTCATCTCCTACCCCGACCGGGACTACATGGACGACATCCTGCGCAGCGCCACCAAGGACAAGGTCAAGGTGATCGTGGTCACCGACGGCGAGCGCATCCTCGGCCTGGGCGACCAGGGCATCGGCGGCATGGGCATCCCGATCGGCAAGCTGTCGCTGTACACCGCCTGCGGCGGCATCAGCCCCGCCTACACCCTGCCGATCACCCTGGACGTGGGCACCAACAACCAGGCACTGCTCGACGACCCGATGTACATGGGCTGGCGGCACCCGCGGGTCTCCCAGGAGGAATACGACGCCTTCATGGCCGAGTTCATCGCCGCCGTGAAGCGGCGCTGGCCGAACGTGCTGCTGCAGTTCGAGGACTTCGCCCAGGCCAATGCCCTGCCGCTGCTCGAGCGCTATCGCGACGAGCTGTGCTGCTTCAACGACGACATCCAGGGCACCGCCTCGGTCTGCGTGGGGACCCTGATGGCGGCCTGCCAGGCCCGCCGCGAGGACGTCGCCGACCAGCGGGTGGTGGTCGTGGGCGCGGGCTCCGCCGGCTGCGGCATCGCCGAGCAGATCGTAGTGGCCATGCAGGCCGAGGGGCTGTCCGAGGCCGAGGCCCGCAGGCGGCTGTACATGGTCGATCGCGAGGGCCTGGTTACCGAGGACCAGGACTGGCTGCGCGACTTCCAGCGCCGCCTGGCCCATGATCCGGCGCGGGTCGCCGACTGGGACGGCCAGTCGCTGCTGGAGGTGGTCAAGCGCGTCAAGCCGACCGTGCTGCTCGGGGTCTGCGGCCAGCAGGGCATCTTCACCGAGGAGGTGATCCGCGCCATGCATGCCGGCTGCGACTCGCCGCTGGTGATGCCGCTGTCCAACCCCACCTCCCGCGCCGAGGCGGTGCCGGAGGACGTGATCCGCTGGACCGACGGTCAGGCCATGGTCGCCACCGGCAGCCCCTTCGAGCCGGTGGAGCACCAGGGGCGTCGCTATCCCATCGCCCAGTGCAACAACGCCTACATCTTCCCGGGCATCGGCCTGGGCGTGGTGGCGGCCGGCGCCAGCCGGGTCACCGATGCCATGCTGATGTCCGCCTCCAGGGCCCTGGCCCGCGAGGCGCCGGTGGCCAAGACCGGCCGGGGCGCGGTGCTGCCGGCGCTGTCCGAGATCCGCGAGCTGTCCAAGGCGATCGCCTACGAGGTCGCCGCCCAGGCCCAGCAGGAGGGCGTGGCCCTGCAGACCGACGGCCCGACCCTGCGTGGGGCCATCGAGCGTCATTTCTGGACCCCGGAGTATCGGCGCTATCGCCGCCGGTCGTTCTGAGGATGAGTGAGGGGTAAGAGGTAAGAGGTAAGGGGCAAGGAACGAGGTGCGAGGGGCAAGAGGTAAGGGGGCAAGGAGCGAGGCGCGAGGGGCAAGAGGTAAGGGGGCAAGGAGCGAGGCGCGAGGGGCAAGGAAACCCCTTGGCTCGCTCCCTGTGGGCTCTCATCCTGTCTGCCGAACCTCGAACCTCGAACCTCGAACCTCGAACCTCGAACCTCGAACCTCGAACCTCGAACCTCGAAGCCCAAACCCAGCAGGCCCCGCCGGTCACCCGGCGGGGCCTGTTGCTGCCAGAGCGCTTAGGGCCGTCAGGTCAGGCCGAGCCGATCATCTTGCGCAGCACATAGTGCAGGATGCCGCCGTGGCGGTAGTAGGCCAGCTCGTTGGCGGTGTCGATGCGGCACAGCGCCTCGAGGGTCGTCTCGCCGCCGTCGCCCTCGATGGTCACCTCGACCTTGCCGCCCGGGGTCAGCGCGGAGAGTCCCTTGATGGAGACCCGCTCGTCGCCGGTCAGCCCCAGGGTCTGGCGGGTCTCGCCCTCGGGGAACTGCAGCGGCACCACGCCCATGCCGATCAGGTTGGAGCGGTGGATGCGCTCGAAGGATTCCGCCAGCACGGCGCGCACGCCGAGCAGCCGGGTGCCCTTGGCGGCCCAGTCGCGGCTGGAACCGGTGCCGTATTCCTTGCCGGCGATCACCACCAGCGGCGTGCCTTCCTGCTGGTAGCGCATGGCCGCGTCGTAGATGGCCATCTGCTCGCCGGAGGGCACGTGGCGGGTCTCGCCGCCGACCACCCCGTCGAGCATCTCGTTTCTGATGCGCACGTTGGCGAAGGTGCCGCGCATCATGATCTCGTGGTTACCGCGCCGCGAGCCGTAGGAGTTGAAGTCCACCGGCTTCACGCCGCGCTCCTGCAGGTAGCGTCCGGCCGGGCTGTCCGGCTTGATGGCGCCGGCCGGCGAGATGTGGTCGGTGGTCACCGAGTCGCCGAGCATGGCCAGCACATGGGCGCGGTCCACGTCCTCGACCTCGGCGGGCTCGCGGCCCATGCCCTCGAAGAAGGGCGGGTGCTGGATGTAGGTGGACGCCGCGTTCCACTGGTAGACCTGGCTCTCGGGCACCTCGATGGCCTTCCACACCGCGTCGCCTTCGAAGACCTCGGCGTATTCCTTGCGGAACATCTCGGTCTTGACCTTCTCGACGGCCTCGGCGATCTCGGCCTGGGAGGGCCAGATGTCCTTGAGGGTGACGGGCTGGCCGTGGCGGTCGACCCCGAGCGGGTCCCGGGCGAGGTCCTGCTGGACGTTGCCGGCCAGGGCGTAGGCCACCACCAGGGGCGGGGAGGCCAGCCAGTTGGTCTTGACCAGCGGATGCACGCGACCCTCGAAGTTGCGGTTGCCCGACAGCACCGAGGCCACCGCCAGGTCGCCCTCGGTGATGGCCTGCTCGATGGGCTCGGGCAGCGGGCCGGAGTTGCCGATGCAGGTCGTGCAGCCGTAGCCCACCAGGTGGAAGCCCAGGGCGTCCAGGTCGTCCTGCACGCCGCCGGCGGCCAGGTAGTCGGTGACCACCTTGGAGCCGGGCGCCAGCGAGGTCTTGACCCAGGGCTTGGTGACCAGGCCCTTCTCCCGCGCCTTGCGGGCCAGCAGGCCGGCGGCCATCATCACGCTGGGGTTGGAGGTGTTGGTGCAGGAGGTGATGGCGGCGATCACTACCGCGCCGGGGTCGAGGCGGAAGGCCTGGCCGTCGAGGTCGACCTCCTGGCTGTCATGATGCTCGTAGCTTTCTTCGACGCCCACCGCGGTCTGGCCGCCCTCGGAGAACAGCCGGCCCTTCTCCTCGGACGAGGTCGGGGTCTTGCCGTCGTCGTCCATCACCTTGGCGAAGGCCCGGGGCATGTCCTGCAGGGCGACCCGGTCCTGGGGCCGCTTGGGGCCGGCCAGGCTGGCCTCGACCTCGCTCATGTCGAGGGCCAGGGTGTCGCTGAAGATCGGCTCGTGGCCGGGCTCTCGCCACAGCCCCTGAGCCTTGCAGTAGGCCTCGACCAGGGCGATCTGCGCTTCGTCGCGGCCGGTCAGGCGCATGTAGTGCAGGGTCTCGTCGTCCACCGGGAAGAAGCCGCAGGTGGCGCCGTACTCCGGCGCCATGTTGGCGATGGTGGCGCGATCGGCCAGCGGCAGGTCCGCCAGGCCGTCGCCGTAGAACTCGACGAACTTGCCGACCACGCCCCGGCTGCGCAGCATCTGGGTCACCGTCAGCACCAGGTCGGTGGCGGTGATGCCCTCGCGCAGCTTGCCGGTGAGCTTGAAGCCCACCACCTCGGGGATCAGCATCGACACCGGCTGACCGAGCATCGCCGCCTCGGCCTCGATGCCGCCCACGCCCCAGCCGAGCACGCCCAGGCCGTTGATCATGGTGGTGTGGGAGTCGGTGCCGACCAGGGTGTCCGGGTAGGCGAGCGTCCTGCCGTCCTCCTCCTTGGTCCATACCGCCTTGCCCAGGTATTCCAGGTTGACCTGGTGGCAGATGCCGGTGCCGGGCGGCACCACGCGGAAGTTGTCGAAGGCCTGCTGGCCCCAGCGCAGGAATTCGTAGCGCTCCCGGTTGCGCTCCATCTCGATGGCGACGTTGTCCTGGAAGGCGCTCGCGTCGCCGAAGTGGTCGACCATCACCGAGTGGTCGATCACCAGGTCCACCGGCGACAGGGGGTTGATGCGCGACGGCTCCTCGCCGAGGCGCTCGACGGCGGCGCGCATGGAGGCCAGGTCGACGACCCCCGGCACGCCGGTGAAGTCCTGCATCAGCACCCGGGCCGGGCGATAGCCGATCTCGCGATCGGACGAGGCCGTCTGCTGCCAGTCGACCAGGGCCTGCATGTCCTTTCTGTCGATGCCTTCCCGGTCGGCGAAGCGCAGTTGGTTCTCCAGCAGGATCTTCAGCGTCATCGGCAGCCGGTCGATGTCGCCCAGCGCCTCGGCGGCCTTCGGCAGGCTATGATAGTGGTAGGTGGTGCCGGCGGCCTCGAGGGTCTGCAGGGTAGTCGGCAGGGAGTCGGTGCTCATTGCTGTCCTCCTGTCGCGGGGGAGTGGTCGAACCATCCTGGTCCTGCGGTCTTACATGGTCATGATAGATGGCCTTTTCAATGACCGGTCGCGCCGGGCGATCGCGCCCGCCCTTGATAATGCCTCCGGCCGTCCCCATTTCCCCCGTTCGGCGACATCGGTCCCGGGAGGTTCCGTGAACGAGGAGACGCTCGACAGTCGAGGGGTCCGTTGCCCCTACTGCGATACGGCCTTCGACCTTCAGGTCGACGCCTCCCAGGGCAGCCATGCCACCTGGGAGGACTGCCCGCGATGCTGCGCCCCCATTCAGCTGCGTATCGAGGTGTCGCCGGTCAGCGGCGAGCTCGAGTCGGTCGAGCTGGGCCGCGACGACGACGTGCTGTGAGCCGGTGACCCCGACGGCGGGCGCCGGCGACATCGATAGCGATTGTCTATCCGTGCCATTGATTCGGCCTAATGGCGCGGCGAGAATGCCTGACCTAGGTTAGGCATCTGCTTTCCACTCACCCCGAGTGTTATCCACGACTGCAAGGAGTTTTGCATGAGCGTACTGGTTGGACGTCAAGCCCCCGACTTCGAAGCCGCGGCCGTCCTGGGCAACGGCGAGATCGTCGAGAACTTCAAGCTCTCCAGCGGGCACGGCAAGCTGCGCGTCCTGTTCTTCTGGCCGCTGGACTTCACCTTCGTGTGCCCGTCCGAGATCATCGCCCACAACAATCGCCTGGAGCAGTTCAAGGAACTGGGCGTCGAGGTGATCGGCGTGTCCATCGACTCCCAGTTCACCCACTACGCCTGGCGCCAGACCGCGCCGGAGAAGGGCGGCATCGGTGAAGTCGGCTTCCCGATCGTGGCCGACGTCAAGCACGAGATCACCCAGGCCTACGGCATCGAGCATCCGGAAGCCGGCGTCGCCATGCGCGGCTCCTTCCTGATCGACGAGGACGGCGTCGTCCAGCACCAGGTGGTCAACAACCTGCCGCTGGGCCGCAACGTCGACGAGATGCTGCGCATGGTCAAGGCCCTGAAGTTCCACCAGAAGAACGGCGAAGTCTGCCCGGCCGGCTGGGACGAAGGCCAGGAAGGCATGAAGGACACCGCCGAGGGCGTCGCCAAGTACCTGGAGTCTCACTTCAACGAGCTCTAAGCGACCGCGGTATCGACCGGGGCGGCCTGCGGGCCGCCCCGTCCGGTCCAGGGGGCTGGGCCATGCCGACGGCTCGCCGGCATCGCCGAGCCCGCTTCCTTCCCATCCCATGCACTGCGAGGTCTCCATGAGCGACGCGCGCCACGAACGCCTGATCATCCTCGGCTCCGGCCCGGCCGGCTATACCGCCGCCGTCTACGCGGCCCGGGCGAACCTCAAGCCGCTGTTGATCACCGGCATGCAGGCCGGCGGCCAGCTGACCACCACCACCGACGTGGACAACTGGCCGGGCGACGACACCGGCGTCCAGGGCCCCGAGCTGATGGAGCGCATGAAGCGCCATGCCGAGCGCTTCGACACCGAGGTGCTGTTCGACCATGTCCACGAGGTGGAGCTGCGTGAGCGGCCCTTCACCCTCAAGGGCGACAATGGCACCTACACCTGCGATGCGCTGATCATCGCCACCGGCGCCAGCGCCCGCTACCTGGGCCTGGAGTCCGAGCAGGCGTTCATGGGGCAGGGGGTATCCGCCTGCGCCACCTGCGACGGCTTCTTCTACCGCAACCAGGAGGTCGTGGTGGTGGGCGGCGGCAACACCGCCGTGGAGGAGGCGCTGTACCTGTCCAACATCGCCTCCAAGGTGACCCTGGTGCATCGCCGGGACAGCCTGCGCGCCGAGAAGATCCTCCAGGACAAGCTGTTCGAGAAGGCCGAGCACGGCAACATCGAGCTGGTATGGAACCACACCCTGGACGAGGTGCTGGGCGACAACACCGGCGTCACCGGGGCGCGGCTGAAGTCCACCGAGGACGGCAGCACCCGCGAGATCGGTGCCCCGGGCGTGTTCATCGCCATCGGCCATAGCCCCAACACCGGCCTCTTCGAGGGCCAGCTGGACATGGCCGGGGGCTACATCAAGGTCCGCTCCGGCCTCGAGGGCAACGCCACCGCCACCAGCGTGCCGGGCGTGTTCGCCGCCGGCGACGTCATGGACCATGTCTATCGCCAGGCGGTGACCTCCGCCGGCACCGGCTGCATGGCGGCCCTGGATGCCGAGCGCTTCCTCGACGAGCTGTGACCGGGCTTCGCCCGGAGCTGTAAGCGATAAGCTTTTAAGCGGTAAGACAAACCGTTGCGGTTAGCGAAGCCGTAGCCAGTATCTCGGCTTACGGCTTACGGCTTACGGCTTACGGCTTACGGCTTACGGCTTCAATAGTGCGGCGGCACCTCGTCCTCGGGGCGGGGTGTCGTCGTGTCGGCCTCCCGCAGGGCGCGGTGCTGCTCCCGGAGCTTGCGCTGCATGGCCTCGCCGAGGCGCTCCAGCTGCATCAGCCGCCGTTCCTGGGCGGCGACCGCCCGGTCCAGGGTGTCCAGCCAGTGTTCCTGATGGGCCAGGCGGCTCTCCAGGGCCTCCAGCCTCGCCTCCGCGGCGTCGCGCGGGTCGTCGTCGTGCATGATAGACTCCTGATGTCAGGTCACGCCTCAGGCGTGACGGGCCTGCCCAAGGGCAGTCGGGTCGGGGGCGGCGTCGCGCCGTCGGGTACCTCGGCCCCTTTACACTCCTCCTCAACGACAAGAGAGCATCCGAGATTCATGAATCGTAAGGTCGTGTTACGTTGCAGTATCGTCAGCCTGCTGCTGGCCGCGCCGGCGCCGTTGCTGATCGCCCTGTTCGTCCATCTCACCGGCGGCGTGCTGTCCCGGGAGCTGTTCGCCAGCCTCGAGGTGGGCGGCGTGGCGGCGGTCTATGTCGCCGCGGCCCTGGCGGTCTTCCTGTTGTTGCTGGTCGCCACCCTGGCGATCAACGCCCTGACGCCGCAGCTGGCCAACATCGCCGAGGTCGAGGACGACGATCGCGAGATCGGCGAGGTCAAGTGGTTCAACGTCAACAAGGGCTATGGCTTCATCACCCGCGACAGCGGCGAGGATGTCTTCGTCCATTTCCGGGCGATCCGCGGCCGCGGCCATCGCACCCTGGCCGAGGGCCAGAAGGTCAAGTACCACGTGTCACGCAATGATCGGGGATTACAGGCCGACGATGTCACCGTGATCACTTGAATCGAAGCGGCTGAGCATGAGCGCGGCTACGCCGCTATAAGAAGGAAGTACGGCGCTTCGCGCCTTGAAGAGGGAAGAAGAACCCCTATCCTGGCTTCCCTCTTCCCTCTTCCCTCTTCCCTCTTCCCTCTTCCCTCTTCCCTCTTCCCTCTTCCCTCTTCCCTACTGCCCCGAGTCCGGCCAGTCGATGGTGGCCTCGCTGCCGTCGGCCTTGACCTGCAGGAAGCGGTCGGGGTCGTCGCCGGGCTGCCAGCCACCCAGCGAGCAGCGCACCTCGCAACCCAGGCGGGCGGCCGCCTCCCGGGCGCAGTCCGCGTCGGCGGCCCAGGGGGTCTCGGCGCTGTCGAACCACAGGCTGGCGAAGCCGTCGGCGGCCTTCTCCACCATCAGCACGGGAATCTCGGCCCCGTCATGATAGCCCCGGGTGCGCCAGCGGTGCTTGCCCGCGGCGGCCAGGGGCGGGGCGTCGAGGGCCTCGCCGAGCCAGGCGTCGACGGCGCCCGGCTCGACCCGGGCCAGATAGATCTCGATATCGGGGTAGCGTTCCATGGCGTCCTCAGGGGCGGGCCGTGCCGTCGACGAACAGCCGCGCCAGGATGGTCTCGTAGACCCGGCTGAGGTCGTCGAGGTCGGCGGCGCGCACTCGCTCGTTGACCTTGTGGATGGTGTCGTTGCGCGGCCCCAGTTCCACCACCTGGCTGCCCAGGGTGGCGATGAAGCGGCCGTCGGAGGTGCCGCCCGCCGTGGAGAGGGCCGGCCGATGCCCCAGCGCGTCCTCGACGCCGCCGACCGCGGCGTCCACCAGCTCGCCTTGCGCGGTCAGGAAGGGCTCGCCATTGAGGGTCCAGTCGATGTGGAAGTCCAGCTCGTGGGCGGCGAGGATGGCCTCGGTGCGCCGCTTCAGCGTCTCGTGGTCGAGCTCGGTGGAGTAGCGGAAGTTGAAGACCACCTCGACCTCCCCGGGGATCACGTTGGTGGCCCCGGTGCCCGAGCGGATGTTGGAGACCTGGAAGCTGGTCGCCGGGAAGAAGGCGTTGCCGCCGTCCCAGTGCTCGCGCACCAGGGCGTCCAGGGCCGGCGCCACCTGGTGGATGGGGTTGCGCGCCAGGTGGGGGTAGGCCACGTGGCCCTGCACGCCCCTGACGTGGAGCACCCCGCCCAGCGAGCCGCGGCGGCCGTTCTTGATCACGTCCCCCAGGTACTCGGTGGAGGAGGGCTCGCCGACGATGCAGTAGTCCAGGCGGTCATGGGCCTCGCGCAGGTGCTCGACCACGGCGCGGGTGCCGTCCACCGCCGGGCCCTCCTCGTCGGAGGTGATCAGGAAGGCGAGGCGCCCCGGATGATCGGGGTGGGCGGCCACGAAGCGCTCCACGGCGGTGACCATGGCGGCCAGGCTGCCCTTCATGTCGGCGGCGCCGCGCCCGCACAGCATGCCGTCGTCGTCGATGCGCGGCTCGAAGGGCGGGTATTGCCAGTGCACGTCGGGGCCGCTGGGCACCACGTCGGTGTGGCCGGCGAAGGCCAGCACCGGCCCGTGGTGGCCGCGTACGGCCCAGAAGTTCTCGACGTCGCCGAACGGCAGGCGCTCGACGGCGAAGCCCAGGCGCTCCAGGCGCTCGATCATCAGCGTCTGGCAGCCCAGGTCGTCGGGAGTCACCGAGGGGCGGCGCATGAGCTCCATGGCGAGCTCGAGGGTCGGGGATAGCGAGGAATCGGAAGTGGTCGAGGTCATTCGGGGGTCCGGCGGGCCGGACCCCGGCGCCCGCGGGCGCCGGGGCCAGGCTCAGTTGTGGGCGTGAAGCGCTTCGTTGAGGGCGATGGCGCTCTTGTTGGTCAAACACTCGATGCGGCCGTTCTGGGAGTTGCGGCGCAGCAGCAGGTCGTCCTGGCCGGCCAGCTCGCGGGCGGCCACGGTGTCGGCCACCTGGCCCTGGTCGTCGAGCACGGTGACCTTGGCCCCGGCGGTGATGTAGAGCCCGGCCTCCACGGTGCAGCGGTCGCCCAGCGGGATGCCGATGCCGGCGTTGGCGCCGATCAGGCAGCCCTCGCCGACCTTGATGACGATGTTGCCGCCGCCGGACAGGGTGCCCATGGTCGAGCAGCCGCCGCCCAGGTCGGAGCCCTTGCCGACCATCACCCCGGCGGAGATGCGGCCCTCGATCATGCCCGGGCCTTCGGCGCCGGCGTTGAAGTTGACGAAGCCCTCGTGCATCACGGTGGAGCCCTCGCCGAGATAGGCGCCCAGGCGCACCCGGGCGGTGTCGCCGATGCGCACCCCGGCGGGCAC
Source organism: Halomonas koreensis (assembly GCF_031451675.1). Taxonomy (NCBI): domain Bacteria; kingdom Pseudomonadati; phylum Pseudomonadota; class Gammaproteobacteria; order Oceanospirillales; family Halomonadaceae; genus Halomonas; species Halomonas koreensis. The sequence goes on from NZ_JARWAK010000008.1 coordinate 44,574, forward strand.
CACGTAGTCGGTCATCTTGGGGAACTTGTCGACGCAGTCCACCGACAGGGGGCGGCCTTCCAGGCGGGCCTTGAGGCGACGCGCCGGCAGCTCCTCGATGTCGATCGCGCCCTCGTTGGTCCAGGCGATGTTGCGCAGCAGGCCGAACATGCCGGTGAGGTCGACGCCGTGGGGCTTGACCAGGCGGTGCGACAGCAGGTGCAGCTTGAGATAGACCTCCGGGGCGCTCTGCGGCGGGGTGTCCTCGGCGATGAAGGTGGCCACCAGCGGGCGCCGGCTGGCCGCCAGGGCCTCGGCGAGTTCCGCCTGGTCGGCGTGACCGGCGGCCTTCAGGGCCTCGGCCAGCTCGGCGCACTGCTCGGGCAGGAAGCTGATCGCGGCATTGCCGGCGGGGGCGTCGAGCACCCTGGCGGCGGCCTCGACCAGGGCGGCGTCCGGGGCCAGCAGCGGCGCCGGGTAGTAGATCTCCAGCCAGTCGCCCTGGGTGTTCTGGGTGCCGATACCGAGTGCAAAGCTGTGCATGATGTGTCCTCTCGCGTCGTGGAAGGGGGCGGGTCTCGGGCCCGCCTAGAGGTTGTCGTAGTCGCCGTCGCGGTAGCCGACGCGGATCTCGTCGCCGGTGTCCAGCAGCGGGCGCTTGAGCAGGGTCGGATGGGCCAGCATCAGGTCCCGGGCGCTGTTGGCGTCGATGTCCGCCTTGTCCTCGTCCGGCAGCTGGCGCCAGGTGGTGCTGCGCTTGTTGAGCAGGGTCAGCACCGGCACCTGCTCGAGGATGTGCTCGAGCAGCGGCGCGGAAAGGCCGTCCTCGCGCAGGTCGTGGAACTGGAAGGGGATGCCCCGGGCGTCCAGGGCCTTGCGGGCCTTGCGGCAGGTGTCGCAGTTCTTGATCCCGAACAGCGTCATCATGGCGTCCGTCTCCCGTCTTGGTGTCGGGTGAAGCGTTCGAGGTGGCGGCGCAGCCGGCGGGCGGCCTCGGCGGTGGCCTCGGGGGTATCCACCAGGGCCAGGCGCAGGCGCCCGGCGCCGGGGTTCGTGCCGTCGGCGCCGGGCCGGCCCATGTAGCGGCCCGGCAGCACGCTGACGTGCTCCTCGGCGTAGAGCGAGCGGGCGAAGGCCTCGTCGTCGCCGCCGGGCACCGCGGGCCACAGGTAGAAGCTGGCCTCGGGGGCGGGGAAGTCCATCACCGGGGCGAGGATCTCGGTCACCGCGGCGAACTTGTCGCGGTAGGCGTCGCGGTTGGCGCGCACGTGGGCCTCGTCCTGCCAGGCGGCGATCGAGGCGTGCTGCAGCGGCAGCGACATGGCGCAGCCGTGATAGGTGCGGTAGCGCCGGAAGGCGGCGATCAGCCCGGCGTCGCCGGCCACGAAGCCGGAGCGCAGGCCGGGCAGGTTGGAGCGCTTGGACAGCGAGTGGAATACCAGGCAGCGCCGGTAGTCGTGGCGGCCCAGCTCGGCGCAGGCCTGCAGCAGCCCCGGCGGCGGGGCGGCCTCGTCCAGGTAGAGCTCGGAATAGCACTCGTCGGCGGCGACGATGAAGTCGTGTTCATCCGCCAGCCGAATCAATTGCTTGAGCTCGTCGAGCGGGGTCACCGCCCCGGTGGGATTGCCCGGCGAGCAGACGAAGACGATCTGCACGTCGCGCCAGGTCTCGGCCGGCACGGCGTCGAGGTCGGGGCGGAAGCCGTGCTCGGCGCGGCAGTCCAGTGTCAGCGGCGTGCCGCCGGCCAGCAGGGTCGCGCCCTCGTAGATCTGGTAGAAGGGGTTGGGCACCGCCACCCGGGCCGGCCGGGTGCGGTCCAGGGCCGCCTGGACGAAGGCGAAGATCGCCTCCCGGGTGCCATTGACCGGCAGCACCTGATGCTCGGCGTCCAGCCCCGCGAGCGCGAAGCGTCGCCGTGCCCAGCTGGCGATGGCCGCGCGCAGCGCGGGCAGGCCCGCGGTGGCCGGGTAGCGGGCCAGCTCGCCCAGATGGTCGCCCAGCGCCGCCAGGGCGCCGGGGTAGGGCGGGTGGCGCGGCTCGCCGATGGTCAGGGCGATGGGCTCGAGGCCCGCGGGCGGGGTCACGCCGTCGCGCAGGGCGGCGAGCTTCTCGAAGGGGTAGGGCTGCAGGGCGTCGAGATCGGGGTTCATGGGCGTCCAGTCGGGCCTTGGCCGGCGTCGTTGTCGTTGCGGGGAAGCGGCGGGCGCTTCCTCCTGTTGTCTGCGGGCAAGACGCCGATTATAGGGAAGCCGGGTGGGGGCCTCAAACGGGCCCTCAGCCGCTGACGTCGAGGACCTCGATCAGCCGTTCGCGCAGCCGGCCCTGGCGCTCGGGATCGGTGAGCGGGCGACCGGCCTTGTCGGTGATGAAGAAGACGTCCTCGACCCGCTCGCCCAGGGTGGCGATCTTGGCCGCCGAGAGGGCGATGTCCTGCTCCATGAAGATGCGCCCGACCCGGGCCAGCAGGCCGGGGCGGTCGGGGGCGGTGAGTTCCAGCAGGGTGCGCTCGTTGGCCGGGTCCTGCTCGATGGTGACCTCGGTGGGCACCCGGAAGTGCTTGAGCTGGCGCGGGGTGTGCCGGGTGACGATCTGCGGGTAGTCGTCCGGGTCGTCGAGCTCCTCGACCAGGTGGCGGCGGATCTCCTCCAGGCGGTTGGCCTCGCGGATGGCGCGGTCGTGGTCGTCCAGCACGATGAAGGTGTTGAGCGTCCAGTCGTTGCTGGAGGTGGCGATGCGGGCGTCGTGGATCGACAGGCCCAGCTGCTCCATGGCCGCCGAGGTGGCGGCGAAGAGGTCGTCCACCGAGCGGGTGTGGATGAACACCTTGGTGCCGCCCTCGGCCATGTCGTCGGTGGGGGCGCTGATCATCACCAGCGGCAGCTCGCTGCCCTGGTGGGCGAGGATGCCCTGGGTCTGCCAGGCGATCTCGCTGGGCGCGTACTGCAGGAAGTAGTCCTCGCCCAGCGACTCCCAGAGGCGGTCCACCCGCGCCATGTCGGCGCCCACCGTGGCCAGCAGGGAATGCGCCTCGCCGCGGGTCTCGCGCACCGAGTCGTCGCGCTCCAGGGGGTTCTCCAGGCCGCGGCGCAGGGCGCGCTTGGTCTCGGCGTGCAGCTGGCGCAGCAGCGAGGCCCGCCAGCCGTTCCACAGCGTCGGGTTGGTGGCGGTGATGTCGGCCACCGTCAGCACGTAGAGGTAGTCGAGCCGCGTCTCGTCGCCCACGCTGCGGGCGAACTCGCTGATCACGTCCGGGTCGCTGATGTCGCGCTTCTGGGCGACCATCGACATCAGCAGGTGATGCTCCACCAGCCAGACCACCAGCCGGGTGTCGCGCTGCGACAGGCCGTGGCGCTCGGCGAAGGCTTCCACGTCCCGGGCGCCGATCAGCGAGTGGTCGCCGCCGCGGCCCTTGCCGATGTCGTGGAAGAGGCCGGCGATCCACAGCAGCTCCAGCTTGGGCAGCTGCTGGATCAGCGCGGCGGCCACCGGATAGCGCTCCTGGGCCTCGGCCTTGCGGAAGCCGTGGATGCACTTCAGCAGCCGCAGGGTGTGGGCATCCACGGTGTAGATGTGGAAGAGGTCGTGCTGCATCAGCCCCACCGCCTGGCCGAAGGCCGGCAGGTACTTGCCGAGCACCCCGTAGCGGTTCATGCGCCGCAGCTGGCGGGCGACGTTGCCGCCGGAGCGCAGCAGCGCCATGAACAGCCGCTGGTGGCGCGGATCCTCCCGGAAGCGGTCGTCGATCAGGTGGCGGTGGTCGCGGATCAGGCGGATGGTGTCGGCGCGCACGCCCTCGATCTCCGGATGCTCGGCCATCAGCAGGAACAGCTCGAGCAGCGCCGAGGGGTGCTCGCGGAACACCGCCCGGGAGCGGGCCTGGATGTAGCCGCCCTTGATGGCGAAGCGATCGTTGAGCGGGGTGGTCTCCAGCGCCTCGCCGCCACGCAGGATGGCCTCGTCGAAATGCTGCAGCAGCATATCGTTGAGCCCGGCGAGCGCGGTGACGTGCCGGTAGTAGCGCTTCATGAACTGCTCGACGGCGAGGCGCTCCGGGGTGTCGTGATAGCCGAACAGCTCGGCGATGGTGCGCTGGTGGTCGAACAGCAGCCGGTCCTCGGCGCGGCCGGTGAGCATGTGCAGGGCGTAGCGCACCATCCACAGGAAGGCCTGGCCCTGGCTGAGGATGCGCAGCTCGGCGTCGTTCATGAAGCCGCCGGCGACCAGGTCCTCGTAGCGCTGGGTGCCGAAGTGGCGCTTGGCCACCCAGCCGATCATCTGGATGTCGCGCAGCCCCCCGGGGGAGCTCTTGATGTTGGGCTCGAGGTGGTACTCGGAGTTGTTGAAGCGGTAATGGCGCTTGATCTGCTCCTGCCACTTGGCCTCGAAGAAGTGGTCCGCCGGCCACAGCCGGTCCGCGGCGATGCGCGTCTTCATGGCCTCGCGCAGGCGCTCCGGCCCGGCCAGGGTGCGCGACTCGAGCAGGTTGGTGATCACCGTGACGTCGGCGGCGGCCTCGCGCTCGCAGTCGGCCAGCGAGCGCACGCTGTGGCCGATCTCCAGGCCGATGTCCCAGAGGAAGGTGATGAACGCGGTCAGCGGTTCGCGGAAGGGCTCGTCGTCGTCGTGCTCGAGCAGCAGCAGCAGGTCGACGTCGGAGTGGGGGTGCAGCTCGCCGCGGCCGTAGCCGCCCACGGCGAGCAGGGCGATGCCCTCGGGCCAGGCGTGCTGCTGCCAGGCGATCGCCAGCAGGTGATCCAGGCACCAGGCGCGCCCGTGCACCAGGTCGCGGATGTCGCCGCCGGCATGGAAGCGCGCGTCCAACCGCGCCTGGATGTCCGCCAGCGCGGCCTTGAACGGCGCGATGGGCGATCGGCTGCCGCTCAGCTCGTCCCGGAAGGCCGCGACGTCGAACAGGGCCTCGTCGGGCGTGAAGGCGTAGTGATGCAGCAGCATGGCGGCCGACTCAGCGGGCGAGGAAGGAGAGGTCTTCGTCGCTGCGCGCGGTGAGCACCTCCACCCCGTCGCCGGTGACCAGCAGGGTGTGCTCCCACTGGGCGCTGAGACGCTTGTCCTTGGTCACGGCGGTCCAGCCATCGCGCAGCACCTTGGTGCGATGGTCGCCGATGTTGATCATCGGCTCGATGGTGAAGCACATGCCTTCCTCCAGGGCGATGTCCGCCTCCGGCGCATAGCCATCGTAGTGCAGCACCTGCGGGTCCTCGTGGAAGCCAGCGCCGATGCCGTGGCCGCAGAAATCGCGCACCACCGAGTAGCCGTTGGCCTCGGCATGCTGCTGGATGACCCGGGCCAGCTCGGAGAGGCGCGCGCCCGGGCGCACCAGGGCGATGCTCTTGTAGAGGCACTCCTGGGTGACCCGACACAGCCGCTCGCCCTGGATGGTCTCGCCGACGATGAACATCACGCTGGAGTCGCCATGGTAGCCGTCGGCGGTCTTGACCGTGACGTCCAGGTTCATGATGTCGCCCTTCTTCAGCTTCTTGCCGTCGTCGGGGATGCCGTGGCAGACCACGTGGTTGATCGAGGTGCAGACCGACTTGGGGAAGCCGTGGTAGTTGAGCGGGGCCGGGGTCGAGCCCAGCTCCTCGACGATGTAGTCGTGGCAGCGCCGGTCGATCTCGCCGGTGGTGATCCCGGCCTGGACGTGGGGGGCGATCATCTCCAGCACGCTGGCGGCCTGGCGGCCCGCCTCGCGCATCTTCTCGATCTCGTCGGGCGTCTTGATGGGTACGTTCATGGGGTCTCGGCAATCAGGGTGGTGTCGCCGCGGTGCGGGAGGGATCGGGCGTCGGCGACTTCATCTCGAAGGGGATCCATGGTATAAAGCTGCGCGCTTTCCTGCAATCGCCGATCCCCGTGCCCCCCAGGGCCCGGCGGAGCCGCGGGCGGGAGGGCCGTTAACCCTAGCAACGCCTTGAAAACACACATGCACCGGCACATGGTCCCGGGTGCCGTCGGCGCGTTCGACGGTCGGATCCATGGGGTGCATGGAGGCCTAACCCGATTTTCCAGGAGTCATCCATGGCACACGTCAACATGCGTGACCTGCTGAAGGCAGGCGCCCACTTCGGTCACCAGACCCGTTACTGGAACCCGAAGATGAGCAAGTACATCTTCGGCGCCCGTAACAAGATCCACATCATCAACCTCGAGCATACCCTCCCGGCCCTCAACGAGGCCATCGAGGTGGTCGAGAAGATGGCGGCCGCGAACAACAAGATCCTGTTCGTGGGCACCAAGCGCAGCGCCAGCAAGATCGTCAAGGAAGAGGCCGGCCGCGTCGGTCAGCACTTCGTCAACCACCGTTGGCTCGGCGGCATGCTGACCAACTACAAGACGATGCGTCAGTCCATCAAGCGTCTGCGCGACCTCGAGGCCATGCACGAGGACGGCACCTTCGAGAAGCTGACCAAGAAGGAAGTCCTGATGGCCACCCGCGAGCAGGACAAGCTCGAGCGGTCCGTGGGCGGCATCAAGAGCATGGGCGGCCTGCCCGACGCGCTGTTCGTGGTCGACGTCGATCACGAGCGCATCGCCATCAACGAGGCGAACAAGCTGGGCATTCCGGTCATCGGCGTGGTGGACACCAACTCCGACCCGGACGGCGTCGACTACGTGATCCCGGGCAACGATGACTCCATCCGCGCCATCCAGATCTACGTCAAGGCCATCGCCGACGCCTGCGCCCGCGCGAAGGAAGGTCGTCCCGACGAGTTCGTCGAGGTCACCGAAGACGACAGCGCCAGCGACGCCGCCGCCGCAGAGTGATCGTCGGCCCGTCCGGCCCGGCGTGACGCCGCCAGCGACTGGCGGCCGGCCGTCGAGCCGACAGGAGGGGGCCGCGGCCCCCTCCTGTGCGACAGGGCGGGCACACGGATTCGCCGGACCCCGATCCGGCGCCTATATTCCAGGTCGAACCATTCAGAGGTAACTACCATGGCAGCTATCAGCGCCTCCCAGGTCAAGGAACTGCGCGAGCGCACCGGGCTCGGCATGATGGAGTGCAAGAAGGCCCTCACCGAGGCCGGCGGCGACATCGACACCGCCATCGAGAACCTGCGCAAGAACTCCGGCCTCAAGGCCGCCAAGAAGGCCGGCCGCACCGCCGCCGAGGGCGCCATCGTCACCCGTGTCGCCGAGGACGGCAGCTACGGCGTGATGGTTGAGGTCAACTCCGAGACCGACTTCGTCGCCCGCGACGACAACTTCACCGCCTTCGCCAGCAAGGTCGCCGACGCCTTCTTCGCCGCCAAGAGCGAGGACGTCGCCGCCATCATGGAAGGCGAGCTGGAAGCCGCCCGCGAGCAGCTGGTGCAGAAGATCGGCGAGAACATCAGCGTGCGTCGCAGCGTCGTCGTCGACGCGCCGGAAGGCGGTCGCGTGGGCGAGTACGTCCACGGCGGCCGCATCGGCGTGCTGACCGTCCTCCAGGGCGGCACCGCCGAGGCCGCCAAGGACGTCGCCATGCACGTCGCCGCCATCAACCCGGCCGTGGCGCTTCCCGAGAACATGCCGCAGGACAAGCTGGACGCCGAGAAGGCGATCATCCTGGCCCAGCCGGACATGGCCGGCAAGCCGGAGAACATCGCCGAGAAGATGGTCCAGGGCCGCCTGAAGAAGTACCTGGCCGAGAACAGCCTGACCGAGCAGGCCTTCGTCAAGGACCCGAACCAGACCGTCGCCGAGTACGTCAAGGCCGCCGGCGGCGAGGTGCTCGGCTTCACCCGCTTCGAGGTGGGCGAGGGCATCGAGAAGGAAGAGGTCGACTTCGCTCAGGAAGTCATGGAACAGGCCAAGCGCAGCTAAGGCCGACGGTTCCAGTGTGAAGATGGCGTGCGCGGAAGCGCACGCCTTCGCGTATCCGGCCGGTGCACCCGGCCATCCAGATTCGTCGAGTTTCCGGGAGACACGCCATGAGCAGTGCCGAGCACGCCCCCCCCAAGTCCGACAAGCCCCGCGCCGAGGTGTCGAAGTACAAGCGCATCCTGCTCAAGCTGTCCGGCGAGGCGCTGACCGGCGATGCCGAATTCGGCATCGATCCCAAGGTGCTGGATCGCATGGCGCTGGAGATCGGCCAGCTGGTCGGCATCGGCGTGCAGGTCGGCATCGTGGTGGGCGGCGGCAACCTGTTCCGCGGCGCCGCCCTGCACGAGGCGGGCATGGAGCGCGTCACCGGCGACCACATGGGCATGCTGGCCACGGTGATGAACGCCCTGGCCATGCGCGATGCCCTGGAACGCTCCAACATCCGCTCGCGGGTCATGTCGGCGATCCCCATGAGCGGCGTGGTGGAGCACTACGACCGTCGTACCGCCATCCGCTACCTGACCTCCGGCGACGTGGTCATCTTCTCCGCCGGCACCGGCAACCCCTTCTTCACCACCGATTCCGCGGCCTGCCTGCGCGGCATCGAGATCGACGGTGACGTGGTGGTCAAGGCCACCAAGGTGGACGGGGTCTACGACAAGGATCCGGTCAAGCATCCCGAGGCGGTCAAGTACGAGCAGCTGTCCTACGACGATGCGCTCGACCAGAAGCTCGGGGTCATGGATTTGACCGCCATCTGCCTGGTGCGGGACCATGACATGCCGGTTCGCGTGTTCAACATGAACAAGCCGGGAGCGCTGCTGAACCTGGTGGTGGGCGGCCGGGAAGGCACGCTGATTGACAGAGGGTGAGATCGTGATTGACGACATCAAGAAGGACGCGGAAACCCGCATGAAGAAGAGCCTCGACGCTCTTCACCACAACCTCAACAAGATCCGCACCGGCCGGGCGCACACCAGCATCCTGGACTCGGTGACCGTCGACTACTACGGCGGCCAGGTGCCGATCAACCAGGTGGCCTCGGTGAACGTCGAGGACGCCCGCACCCTGACCGTGGTGCCCTGGGAGCAGCAGATGGTGCCCAAGGTGGAGAAGGCCATCATGACCGCCGAGCTGGGGCTCAATCCCGCCAGCGCCGGCAACGTCATCCGGGTGCCGATGCCGATGCTCACCGAGGAGACCCGCAAGGGCTACATCAAGCAGGCCCGCCAGGAGGCCGAGAACGCCCGGGTCGCGGTGCGCAACGTGCGGCGTGACGCCAACGGCGACATCAAGGCGCTGCTCAAGGACAAGGACATCTCCGAGGACGAGGCGCGCCAGGGCGAGGACGCCATCCAGAAGCTCACCGACGCCATCGTCGCCGAGATCGACAAGACGCTGGAGTCCAAGGAGCACGACCTGATGCAGGTCTGAGGACGGTGGGGCGGCACCGCCCGGTGCCGCCCTCCATGGAATGATCCCGTCCCACCCGCCACGCGAGACACCATGACGTCACCGCAGCCTCCCGAGCCCCGCGCCGACGGGGATACCCTGCCACGCCACGTGGCCATCATCATGGACGGCAACAACCGCTGGGCCAAGGCCCGCGGCCTGGCCGGCGTGCGTGGCCACCACGCCGGCGTCGAGGCCGTCCGCGCCGTGATCCGGCGCGCCGCCGAGCGCGGCATCGAGACCCTGACGCTGTTCGCCTTCTCCAGCGAGAACTGGAAGCGTCCGCCCGCCGAGGTCAACGCCCTGATGGAGCTGTTCCTGATGGCGCTGAAGCGCGAGGTCAAGAAGCTCCACCAGCACGACATCCGGCTCTCGGTGATCGGTGACCGTGCCGGCTTCTCCGCCGCCATCCAGAAGCATATCGCCGAGGCCGAGGCGCTGACCGCGGAGAATCGCGGCCTGCACCTGGTGATCGCCGCCAATTACGGCGGCCGGGGCGACATCGCCCAGGCCGCCCGCCGGCTCGGCGAGCGGGTCGCCGACGGCGAGCTCGCCCCCGACGCCATCGACGAGGCGGCGCTGGAAGGCGAGCTGGGCCTGGCCGACCCGGTGGACCTGTGCATCCGCACCAGCGGCGAGCGTCGCATCTCCAACTTCCTGCTCTGGCAGCTGGCCTACGCCGAGCTGCATTTCTCGCCGGTGCTGTGGCCCGACTTCGACGGCGAGGCCTTCGACGAGGCCCTGGCCGACTTCGCCGGGCGCAAGCGGCGCTTCGGCATGACCGACGAACAGGTCGAGGCGCGAGGTGCTTAGGCAGCGCATCCTCACCGCCGCCTGGCTGGCGCCCCTGGCGCTGGTCGGCCTGTTCGGCCTGTCCGGCGGGCCCTTCGCCGCCTTCACCGCCTGTGTCGTGCTGCTCGGCGCCTGGGAGTGGGCCAACCTGGCGGGGCTCGCCGAGGGCCCGCCCCGGCTGGCGCCGGTGCTCGGCCTCGGCGCGGTGCTGGCGCTGCTGTTCCTGGCCGACATGACCCAGGCCCAGTGGCCGCTGTGGCTCGGTGCGCTGGGTTGGGCGGTCAACCTCTACTGGGTCGCCGGCTATCCCGGGCGCGTCGCCCAGTGGCAGGCCACCGGCACGCGGCTGGCGATGGGGCTGTGGGTGCTCGCGCCGGCCTGGGTCGGCCTCAACGTGCTGCGCGAGGCCGGGGCGGCCTGGCTGCTGTTCGTGCTGCTGCTGGTCTGGGGCGCGGACATCGGCGCCTACTTCGTCGGCCGGGCCCTGGGGCGGCGCAAGCTGGCGCCCAGCGTCAGTCCCGGCAAGACCTGGGAGGGCGTGGCCGGCGGCCTGGCGGTGACCACGCTGCTGGCCCTGGGCTTCGCCGCCTGGCGGGACCTCGGCGCCGGCGACACCCTGGTGCTGGTGGTCGCGACCCTGGTCGTGACCCTGGCCTCGGTGGTCGGCGACCTGCTCGAGAGCATGCTCAAGCGCCACCGCGGCATCAAGGACTCCAGCCGGCTGCTGCCCGGCCACGGCGGCGTGCTGGACCGCATCGACAGCCTGACCGCCGCGGTGCCGCTGTTCGCCCTGCTGCTCCAGGGAGGGCTGGGCGGATGAGCGAGCGGCCACAGACCGTCACCGTGTTGGGGGCCACCGGCTCCATCGGCACCAGCACCCTGGATGTGCTCGCCCGCCATCCGGAGCGCTATCGAGTCCATGCCCTGACCGCCCACCGCGCCCGGGAGGCCCTGCTGGCCCAGTGCCGGGCGCATCGTCCGGCGCTGGCGGTGATCGATCGCGAGGAGGACGCCGCCTGGCTGCGCGAGCGGCTGCGCGAGGCGGGGCTCGCCACCGAGGTGCGCGCCGGCCCGGAGGCCCTGGTGGAGGTCAGCGAGGCCCCCGAGGTCGACGTGGTCATGGCGGCCATCGTCGGCGCCGCCGGCCTGCTGCCGACGCTGGCCGCGGTGCGTGCCGGCAAGCGGGTGCTGCTGGCCAACAAGGAGGCGCTGGTGATGTCCGGCGGCCTCTTCATGGACGCCGTGGCGCGCTCGGGGGCGACCCTGCTGCCGATCGATTCCGAACACAATGCCATCTACCAGTGTCTACCCGTCGAGCATCGCGGCGGGCTGGCGCGCCACGGCGTCACCCGGCTGCTGCTGACCGCCTCCGGCGGCCCCTTCCGGGGCTGGTCCCGGGAGACGCTGGCGGCGGTGACGCCGGATCAGGCCTGCGCCCACCCCAACTGGTCGATGGGGCGCAAGATCTCGGTGGACAGCGCCACCCTGATGAACAAGGGGCTGGAGCTGATCGAGGCCTGCTGGCTGTTCGACGCCCGCCCCGACCAGGTCCAGGTGGTGGTGCATCCGCAGAGCGTGATCCACTCCATGGCCGCCTACAGCGACGGCTCGGTGCTGGCCCAGCTGGGCAATCCGGACATGCGCACCCCGATCGCCTATGGCCTGGCCTGGCCGGAGCGCATCGCGGCAGGGGTCGAGCCGCTGGACCTGTTCGCCGTGGCGCGCCTGGACTTCGAGGCCCCGGACGAGGAGGCCTTCCCCTGCCTGCGGCTGGCCCGGGAGGCCATGGCCGAGGGGGGTACCGCCCCGGCGGTGCTCAATGCCGCCAACGAGGTGGGCGTGGACGCCTTCCTCGACGGACGCCTCGGCTTCGCCGGCATCGGCGAACTGGTGGCGCGGGTGCGCGAGGCCTGCCCCGTGGAGGCGGCCGGGGAGCTCGAGGGCATCCTCGCCGCCGACGCCCGGGCCCGCCGCGAGGCCCGGGCCTGGCTGGCGCGCCGCTGAGCGCCCGGTGTCGTCAACCTCCAGGAGACTGTCATGGGTCTGATCCAGAACGTGCTGGCCGTCATCGTGGTCCTCGGCCTGTTGATCACCTTCCACGAGTTCGGCCATTTCTGGGTCGCCCGCCGCTGCGGCGTCAAGGTGCTGCGCTTCTCGGTGGGCTTCGGCAAGCCGCTGTGGTCGCGCCTCGATCGCCACGGCACCGAGTTCGCCGTGGCCGCGATTCCCCTGGGCGGCTACGTCAAGATGCTCGACGAACGCGAGGGCGAGGTGCCCGCCGAGGAGCGTCACCGGGCCTTCAACCGCCAGAACGTCTGGGCCCGCATCGCCATCGTCGTCGCCGGGCCCCTGGCCAACTTCCTGCTCGCCCTGGTGGCCTACTGGGTGCTGTTCGTGGCCGGCACCACCACCGTGGTGCCGGTGATCGGCGAGGTGGCGCCCGATTCTCCGGCCGCCCGGGGCGGCCTGGCCGCGGGCCAGGAGATCACCGCGGTCCGCGGCGAGCCGGTGCGCTCCTGGGAGGAGATCAATCTCGAGCTGGTGGCCGCCATCGGCGCCAGCGGCGAGCTGACGGTGAGCGCCCGGGACGAGGGCGACAGTGCCGCCCGCCAGCACCGGCTGCCGGTGGAGGACTGGCTGGTGCGCCAGGATCCGCCCCAGCCCCTGCCGAGCCTGGGCATCACGCCCTGGCGACCGCCCCTGCCCGCCACCCTGGGCCAGGTGGTGGACGGCGAACCGGCCGCCGCCGCGGGCCTGCGGGCCGGCGACGAGATCCTCGCCGTGGACGGCGAGCCGGTGGCCGGCTGGCGCGACTTCGTGGAGCGGGTGCGGGCCCGCCCCGGCGAGCCCCTGGCGCTGAGCGTCCGGCGCGGCGAGCGGCGCCTGTCGCTGAGCCTGACGCCCCGCGCCAATGCCCTGGACGACGGCACCACCATCGGCTATGTGGGCGCCGGCGTCGAGCCGGTTGCCTGGCCCGAGGCGTACCGCCGCGAGATCCGCTACGGCCCCCTGGCCGCCGTCGGCCAGGCGGCCGCCCGCACCGGCGAGATGACGGTGCTGACCCTGGATGCCATCCGCAAGATGGTGGTCGGGCTGATCTCGCCCTCCAACCTCTCCGGGCCCATCACCATCGCCCGCATCGCCGGCGACACCGCGCGCTCCGGGCTGGAGAGCTTCATCAGCTTCATGGCGTACCTGTCGATCAGCCTGGGCGTGCTGAACCTGCTGCCCATTCCGGTCCTCGACGGCGGCCACCTGATGTACTACCTGGTCGAGGCGGTGCGGGGGCGGCCGGTATCCGAGCGGGTCCAGGCGCTGGGCCTGCGCATCGGCCTGGCGCTGGTCGGCACCCTGATGCTGATGGCGCTGTATTTCGACCTCATGCGGCTCTGACCGGCCGCATGCCGGCTTGTCAGTTACCCGTGCGAATGTATAAGGTGCCTGTCTGGACAGGTAGGCAGATCAACGCGAGCGAATCGACTGCATGAAGATCAAGACCATCGGACTGGCGGCGCTGCTGCTCGCCGGTGCCGGCACCGGCACGGCACAGGCGGAAACCTTCGACGTAACGGACATACGAGTGGAGGGCCTGCAGCGCGTGTCGGCCGCCTCCGTCTTCAATGCCTTCCCTGTCAACGCCCCGGATCGCGTCGACGAGCGCGAGCTGGCCGAGGCCGCCCGGGCGCTGTTCGCCACGGGGCTGTTCGAGGACGTGCGCCTGGCCCGCCAGGGCGGCGTGCTGATCATCGAGGTGGAGGAGCGCCCGACCATCACCCGCCTCAACATCGAGGGCAACAGCCAGATCCCCGAGGAGGAGCTGCGCCGCGGCCTGCGCGAGGCGGGGCTCGACGAGGGGCAGGTGCTGGAGCTCTCCACTCTGGAATCGATCCAGCGCGAGCTGTCGGGCGTCTACCAGGCCCAGGGGCGCTACAGCGCCCGCATCGACACCCGGGTCCAGGAGCTCGGCCAGGGCCGCGTCCAGGTCGACATCGACATCGACGAGGGGGCGGTGGCCAAGATCCGCCAGATCAACATCGTCGGCAACCAGGCCTTCGACGACGAGACCCTGCGCGATGTCTTCGAGCTGGAGGATCGCCCGGGCTGGTTCTTCGGCTGGTTCTCCAGCGACGAGTATTCCCGCCAGGCGCTGTCCGGCGACCTGGAACGGCTGCGCTCCCACTACCTGGATCGCGGCTACGTCAACTTCACCATCGACTCCACCCAGGTGGCCATCGCCCCCGACAAGTCGAAGATCTTCGTCACCATCAACGTCACCGAGGGAAGCCGCTATCGCCTCGGCGATATCCGCTTCGCCGGTGATCTGCGCATCCCCGAGCGCGAGGCCCGGGAGCTGCTCGAGGTGGAGCGCGGCGAGACCTTCTCGCGCAGCGACGTCACCGCCTCGGCGGAGGCGCTGCGCTCGCGGCTCGGCGCCGAGGGGTTCGCCTTCGCCAACGTCGACGGCATTCCCGAAACCCGCGACGACGGCGAGACCGTCGACCTGACCTTCCGGGTGGACGCCGGGCGCCGCGCCTACGTGCGTCGCGTCGAGTTCGTCGGCAACACCACCACCCAGGACGAGGTGCTGCGCCGCGAGATGATCCAGATGGAGGGCGCGCCGGCCTCCACCGAGTCGATCAGCCAGTCCCGCGAGCGCCTGCAGCGACTGGGCTTCTTCAAGCAGGTCGAGGTGCAGACCGAGCCGGTCGCCGGCTCCCCGGACCAGCTGGACGTCACCTATACCGTGGAGGAGCAGCCCTCCGGGTCGATCTCGGCGAGCATCGGCTTCTCCCAGAGCGCCGGGGTGATCTATGGTGCCTCGCTGTCCCAGAACAACTTCCTGGGCACCGGCAACCGCGTCAACATCGGCGCCCAGCGCAGCGACACCTACACCAATCTGAACTTCGGCTTCACCGATCCCTACTGGACCCTCGACGGCATCTCCCGGGGCTATAACCTCTTCTACCGGGAGACCGACTACGAGGACTCGGACATCTCGACCTACTCCACCGACGCCTACGGCGGCGGGATCAGCTTCGGCTACCCGATCAACGAGCTCACCCGGCTCAACTTCGGCGCCGACGTCGAGGACCTGACGATCGAGACCTACAGCGACACCGCCTCCGAGATCCAGCGCTACGTCGACGACCAGGGCGACAACGCCCAGGCCTTCAAGCTGTCCGCCAGCTGGACGCGCAACGACCTCAATCGCGGCATCATGCCCACCGCCGGCAACTACCAGCGGCTGTCGCTGGAGACCACGGTGCCCGGCAGCGACGCCGAGTACTACAAGCTGCGCGCCCGGGCCCGGC
This sequence comes from Halomonas koreensis, assembly GCF_031451675.1. Lineage (NCBI taxonomy): Bacteria > Pseudomonadati > Pseudomonadota > Gammaproteobacteria > Oceanospirillales > Halomonadaceae > Halomonas > Halomonas koreensis. The sequence goes on from NZ_JARWAK010000008.1 coordinate 59,933, forward strand.
ACTTCTTCCCCTTCGACGAGGAGCAGACCTGGTCGCTCAAGCTGCGCGGCGAGGTGGGCTACGCCGACAGCATCGGCAACGATCCCTACCCGTTCTACGAGAACTTCTTCTCGGGCGGCCTGGGCTCGGTGCGCGGCTTCACCGGCAACACCCTGGGGCCGAACACCACGCCGCCCGTGGACGGCGACGACGACGAGGATCGCACCCTGGGCGGCAACGTCCTGGTCGAGGGCGGCGTCGAGCTGATCTTCCCGATGCCCTTCGTGGAGGACAAGCGTTCCGTGCAGCCCTCGCTGTTCGTCGACGGCGGCAACACCTACCTCACCGACTGCTACGCGGTGCGCGACGACGAGGCCGGCCAGTCCAGCTGCGAGTCGGGCGTCGACCTGGGCGAGCTGCGCTACAGCGTGGGCCTCGGCGTCTCCTGGCTGACGCCGGTGGGCCCGCTGACCTTCAGCATCGCCGAGCCGCTCAACGCCAAGGACGACGACGACACCCAGTTCTTCCAGTTCTCGCTGGGCCAGACCTTCTGACCCGGCCTCGACAAGGAGCATCCCCATGCGCACCCTGACCGCCGCTCTCTGCCTGGGGCTCGCCGGGCTGGTCGCCCTGCCGGCCCAGGCCGCCGAGGTGGCCGTGCTCGACTGGCGCCAGGCCCTGATGGAGACCGAGGCCGCCCAGCGTTCCATGAACCAGTTCCGCAACCGGGTCCACGACCGCCAGCAGGAGGCCGAGGCCCTGGGCCAGGAGCTCCAGGGCATGCAGCAGCGCCTCCAGGAGGAGGGCGAGTTGATGGCCGAGGCCGAGCGACGCAGTACCCTCGAGGCCTTCCGGCAGAAGGGGCAGCGCTTCGAGCAGCTGCGCCAGTCGCTGCTGCAGGAGCGCCAGCAGGCCGAGCAGGCCTTCCTGGAAGAGGCCGAGCCCAAGCTGGACCAGGCGGTCCAGCGCATCATCGAACGCCATGACGTCGAGGTGCTGGTCAACCCCCGGGGCGTGGTGCACGCCGAGGGCGATCTGCCCGACCTGACCGGGGAAGTCACCGAGATCCTCGACTCGCTCTACTGAGCGCCCCCGCCCTGGAGGCGCCGGGGCCGGGAAGGCGCTTGCCGCGCCGCCCCGGCGCCTTCGTAACCGACACCGGGTTCCCCATGACGCAAGACTCTCCTTCTCTGACGCTGGCCGAGATCGCCGCCCGCCTCGGTGCCGTCCTCCAGGGTGACGGCGAGCGGGCCGTGCGTGGCCTGGCGACCCTGCGCGACGCCGGGCCCGATCAGGTGGCCTTCCTGGCCAACCGCGCCTACCTCAAGGACCTGCCCGGCACCCGCGCCGCGGCCGTGCTGCTGCATCCCGATCATGCCGGGACCTGTCCCACCGCCTGCCTGACCCTGGACAACCCCTACCTGGGCTATGCCGAGCTGTCGCGACTCTTCGACCCGCTGGCCGGGCGCGAGGCCCCGGGCGTGCACGCCTCCGCGGTGGTCGCCGAGGACGCGCGGCTGGGGGAGGGCGTGGCCGTCGGCCCCCAGGCGGTCATCGAGGCCGGCGCCGAGCTCGGCGACGGGGTGGTGGTCGGTCCCGGCTGCGTGGTTGGCGCCGACACCCGCATCGGCGAAGGCTCGCGCCTGCATGCCAACGTCACCGTCTACCACGGCGTGGTGATCGGCGCGCGGGTGATCCTGCACAGCGGCTGCGTGATCGGCGCCGACGGCTTCGGTTTCGCCCACGATGGGCGGCGCTGGCACAAGATCGCCCAGCTGGGCGGCGTGGTGATCGGCGACGACGTCGAGGTGGGCAGCGGCTCGAGCATCGACCGCGGCGCCCTGGGCGACACCGTGATCGGCGAGGACGTCAAGATCGACAGCCAGGTGCAGATCGCCCATAACGTCCAGATCGGCGATCACAGCGCCCTGGCCGGCTGCGTGGGCATCGCCGGCTCCACCCGGGTCGGCCGGCACTGCATGCTCGGCGGCGGCGTCGGGCTCTCGGGCCACCTGACGATCTGCGATGGCGTCCAGGTCACCGGCATGAGCCTGGTCACCAACTCGATCCACGAGCCGGGCGTCTACTCCTCCGGCACCGGCGCCATGGACAATGCCCAGTGGCGCCGCAACGCGGTACGCTTCAAGCAGCTCGACGACATCGCCCGCCGCCTGCATCGCCTGGAAAAAGCCGGGCGGGGTGGTTGAGGCCCGGTTGCGGGGCGGTATAATCCCCCGCCCGTCCGTCGGCCCGGCGCCGACGGTCGTGCCCGCGCCGCGGGCATCCTGTCATTTCAGAGGTCGCTACGATGGTAATGGACATCAACGAGATTCGTGAATATCTGCCCCACCGCTACCCCTTCCTGCTGGTGGACAGGGTGACGGAGCTCGCCCTCGGCGAAACCATCGTTGCCTACAAGAATGTCAGCATCAACGAGCCGTTCTTCAACGGCCACTTCCCGCATCATCCGATCATGCCGGGCGTGCTGGTGATCGAGGCCCTGGCCCAGGCCTGCGGCATCCTCGGCTTCAAGACCGTCAACAAGCTGCCCGCCGACGGCTACGTCTACTACCTGGTGGGCAGCGACAACGTGCGCTTCAAGCGCCCGGTGATGCCCGGCGACCAGCTGGAGCTGCGCGCCGACGTGATCCGCGAGAAGCGCGGCATCTGGAAGTTCGCCTGCAAGGCCACCGTGGCCGGCGAGGTGGCCTGCGAGGCCGACATCATCTGTGCCGAGAGGAAGGTCGCTTGATTCATCCCACCGCCATCGTAGACCCCGGGGCGCGCCTGGCCGACGACGTCGAGGTCGGGCCCTTCAGCGTGATCGGCGCCGACGTGGAGATCGGCGCCGGTTCGCGGATCGGGCCGCACGTGGTGATCCAGGGTCCCACGGTGCTCGGCGAGCGCACCCGCATCTTCCAGTTCGCCTCGGTCGGCGAGGAGTGCCAGGACAAGAAGTACGCCGGCGAGCCCACCCGCCTGGTGATGGGCGACGACAACGTCATCCGCGAGGGGGTGACCCTGCACCGCGGCACCGTCCAGGATCGCGGCGAGACCACCATTGGCTCGCGCAACCTGTTCATGGCCTATGTGCACGTCGGCCACGACTGCGTGATCGGCGACGACTGCATCCTGGCCAACCAGGTGACCCTGGCCGGCCACGTCAAGCTGGGCGACTTCGCGATCCTCGGCGGCCTGTCCGCCATCCACCAGTTCTGCCACTTCGGCGACCACGCCATGGCCGGCGGCGGCTCGATCATCACCAAGGACACCCCGGCCTACGTGATGATCAACGGCAACCCCGCCCAGGCTCACGGCCTCAACCTGATCGGCCTGCGCCGCCGCGGCTTCTCCAAGGAGGCGATCCAGGCCCTGGGCGAGGCCTACAAGCTGGTCTATCGCCAGGGCATGACCGTCGAGCAGGCGCTCACCGAGATCCGCACGCGCTACTCGCTGCCCGAGACCGAGGCCTTCGTCGCCTCCATCGAGGCCTCGACCCGCGGCATCGTGCGCTGAGCGGGGCGCGACCATGACGATCGCGCGCGTCTACCTGGTCGCCGGCGAGCTGTCCGGCGATATCCTCGGCGCCGGCCTGATGCGCGAGCTCAGGGCTCGCCACCCCGGCGTCGAGTTCCGCGGCATCGGCGGCCCCCGCATGATCGCGGAGGGCATCGACAGCCGCTTTCCCCTGGAGACCCTGTCGGTCATGGGGCTGGTCGAGGTGCTCAGGCACCTGCCCGGGCTGGTGCGCGTGCGCCGCACCCTGCGCGAGGACGCCCTGGCATGGCGGCCGGACATCGTGATCGGCATCGACGCCCCGGACTTCAACCTGGGCCTGGAACGCCAGCTGCGCGAGGCCGGCCTGACCACTGCCCACTATGTCAGCCCCTCCGTCTGGGCCTGGCGCCAGGGACGGGTCAAGGGCATCGCCCGCTCGGTGGACGCCATGTTGACCTTCCTGCCCTTCGAGGCCGCCTTCTATGCCCGCCACAGGGTGCCGGTGGCCTTCGTCGGCCACCCGCTGGCCGACGAGCTGCCGCTGGTCAACGACCGCGCCGGTGCCCGGGAGGCCCTGGGTCTGCCCGGCGAGGGGCCGCTGCTCGCCGTGCTGCCGGGCTCCCGGGCCAACGAGATCCGCTTCCTGGGCGCGACCTTCCTCGACGCCGCCGAGCGGCTGTGCCGCGCGCGCGCGGCGCTGCGGGTGGTGATCCCCGCCGCCACCCCGGCGCGGCGCGCCGAGCTCGAGGCCCTGCTCGAGGGCCGCGAGGCCCTCGCCGAGCGGGTGATCCTGGTCGACGGCCGGTCGCGGGAGGCCATGGTGGCCGCCGATGCCGTGCTGCTGGCCTCCGGCACCGCTGCCCTGGAGGCCATGCTCTGCCACCGGGCGATGGTGGTGGCCTATCGCATGGCGCCGATGACCCACTGGCTGGCCAGGCGGCTGGTCAGGACCGAGTGGATCTCGCTGCCCAACCTGATCGCCCGGGAGACCCTGGTGCCGGAGCTGATCCAGGACGACGCTCACCCCGAGGCGATCGCCGAGCGGCTCGGCGGGCTGCTCGACGACGCCGAGGACCGCGCCGCCCTGGAGGCACGCTTCGCCGAGATGCACGCCGGCCTGCGGCGGGGCGCCAGCCGCCGCGCCGTCGATGCCGTCGAGGCCCTGGTGGCGGGGCGGGCGCTGCCCGCCTCGGTGGCCCCCGAGGCGGGGGAGGGCGCGTCGTGAAGGGCGAGGACTTTCCGCCGCTGGTCGTCGACTACCGGGGCGAGCGGCTGGCCGGGATCGACGAGGTGGGCCGCGGCCCCCTGGTGGGCCCGGTGGTGGCGGCGGCGGTGATCCTCGATCCGCGCGATCCCATCGACGGGCTCACCGACTCCAAGAAGCTGACCGCCAAGCGCCGCGAGGCCCTGGACGGCGAGATCCGCGCCCGCGCCCTGGCCTTCGCCGTGGCCGAGGCCGGCCCCGAGGAGATCGACGCCCTCAATATCTACCATGCCACCCACCTGGCCATGCGCCGGGCCATCGATGCCCTCGCGCCGGCCCCGGAGCACCTGCTGGTGGACGGCAATCGCCTGCCGGGGCATCATGTGCCCGGCCAGGCGGTGGTCAAGGGCGACCTGCGCCACCCGGCGATCGCCGCCGCCTCGATACTGGCCAAGGTGGCCCGGGACGCCGGCATGCTGGCCCTGGATGCCCGGCACCCCGACTACGGCTTCGCCCGCCACAAGGGCTACCCGACCCGCGAGCACCTGGCCGCCCTGGAGCGCCTCGGCGCGCTGCCCGAGCACCGTCGCTCCTTCGCGCCCGTCAAGCGCCAGCTGAGCCTGCTGTAGTCCCTCGCCCGCGAGCAGCGGGAGGGAGGCCGTTGCTCCGGCCCGCGATCGCGTCGTCTTATCCATCATCACCAAGCCCGAGTCCGCCATGACCACGCCCTTCGTTCATCTCCGCGTCCACAGCGAATTCTCCCTGGTCGACGGCCTGGTGCGTCTCAAGCCGCTGATCAAGACGGCGGTGGCCCAGGGAACCCCGGCGCTGGCGCTCACCGACGAGGCCAACCTCTTCGCCCTGGTCAAGTACTACACCGGCGCCCAGGGCGCCGGGCTCAAGCCGATCATCGGCAGCGACTTCTGGCTGGCCAATCCCCATGACGCGGCGCACCCCTACCGCCTGACCCTGCTGGCGATGAACGACACCGGCTACCGCAACCTCACCGAGCTGATCTCGCGGGGCTGGGTGGAGGGCCAGCGGGACGGCCAGGCGCTGCTCGACAAGGCCTGGGTGCTGGCGCAGAGCGAGGGGCTGATCGCCCTGTCCGGCGGCCACGAGGGCGAGATCGGCCGCCACCTGGTCACCGAGCACCATGCCGAGGCCAGGGCGCTGCTCGAGGAATGGCGGGCCGCCTTCCCGGGGCGCTTCTACCTGGAGCTGAGCCGTGCCGGCCGCCCGCTGGAGGAGGAGTGCGTACACCTCTCGGTGGACCTGGCGGTGGCGACCGGGACCCCGGTGGTGGCCACCAACGACGTGCGCTTCCTCGAGCGCGAGGACTTCTGGGCCCACGAGACCCGGGTGGCCATCGGCGAGGGCAAGGCGCTGGACGACAAGCGCCGCGAGCGCCGCTACACCGAGGAGCAGTACCTCAAGAGCCCCGAGGAGATGGCCGAGCTGTTCTCGGACATCCCCGAGGCGCTGGAGAACAGCGTGATGATCGCCGCGCGCTGCAACGTCGACGTGCGCCTGGGCGAGATTTTCCTGCCGGAGTACGAGATCCCCGAGGGCATGACCCAGGACGAGTTCTTCCGCAAGATCTCCCATGACGGCCTCACCGAGCGCCTCGACTTCCTCTACCCGGCCGACCGCTATCCCCGCGACGGCGCCGAGTATGCCGAGATCGACGCCCGCTACCGCAAGCGGCTCGACTTCGAGCTCGACATCATCGTCCAGATGGGCTTCCCGGGCTACTTCCTGATCGTGATGGACTTCATCCAGTGGGCCAAGGACAACGACGTCCCGGTGGGCCCCGGGCGGGGCTCCGGCGCCGGCTCGCTGGTGGCCTATGCCCAGAAGATCACCGACCTGGATCCGCTCGAGTACGACCTGCTGTTCGAGCGCTTCCTCAACCCGGAGCGGGTCTCGATGCCCGACTTCGACGTCGACTTCTGCATGGAGAAGCGCGACCGGGTGATCGACTACGTGGCCGACCGCTATGGCCGCGATGCCGTCTCGCAGATCGTGACCTTCGGCACCATGGCCGCCAAGGCGGTGGTGCGCGACGTGGCCCGCGCCCAGGGCAAGCCCTACTCGCTGGGCGACAAGCTCTCCAAGCTGATCCCCTTCGAGGTCGGCATGACCCTGGAGAAGGCGATCGAGGACGAGCCCCAGCTCCAGGAGTTCCTCGAGGCCGACGAGGAGGCCCAGGAGATCTGGGACATGGCCAGGAAGCTCGAGGGCATTACCCGGGGCACCGGCAAGCACGCCGGGGGCGTGGTGATCGCCCCCACCAAGCTCACCGACTTCTCGCCGCTGCTCTGCGACGAGGATGGCAGCGGCCTGCGCGTGCAGTACGACAAGAACGACATCGAGGACGCCGGCCTGGTCAAGTTCGACTTCCTGGGCCTGCGCACCCTGACCATCATCGACTGGGCGCTGGAGATGGTCGACAAGGTGCGCGCCGTCGAGGGCCAGGGGCCGCTGAACATCGATGCCATTCCGCTCGACGACGTGCCCACCTTCGACATGCTCAAGAAAGCCGAGACCACGGCGGTCTTCCAGCTCGAATCCCGCGGCATGAAGGAGCTGATCAAGCGCCTGCAGCCGGACTCCCTGGAGGACATGATCGCCCTGGTGGCGCTGTTCCGTCCCGGCCCCCTGCAGTCGGGCATGGTCGACGACTTCATCAACCGCAAGCATGGCCGGGCGGAGATCTCCTATCCCCACCCGGACTATCAGCACGAGCTGCTCAAGCCGGTGCTGGAGCCGACCTACGGCATCATCCTCTACCAGGAGCAGGTGATGCAGATCGCCCAGGTGATGGCCGGCTATAGCCTGGGCCAGGCCGACATGCTGCGTCGCGCCATGGGCAAGAAGAAGCCCGAGGAGATGGCCAAGCAGCGGGTCGGCTTCATGGAGGGCTGCGCCGCCAACGGCATCGACAAGGACCTGGCGGGCAACATCTTCGACCTGGTGGAGAAGTTCGCCGGCTACGGCTTCAACAAGTCCCACTCGGCGGCCTACGGGCTGGTCTCGTACCAGACCGCCTGGCTCAAGGCGCACTATCCCGGCCCCTTCATGGCCGCGGTGATGTCCACCGAGATGGACAACCTCGACAAGGTGGTGCCGCTGATCGAGGAATGCCGCCATATCGGGCTCACGGTGACCCCGCCGGACGTCAACGTCGGCGGCTACAAGTTCACCGTCGACGACGAGGGCCGGGTGGTCTACGGCCTGGGCGCCATCCGCGGCGTGGGCGAGGGGCCGATCGGCGCCATCGTCGAGGCGCGGGGGGAAGGCGGCGCCTTCCGCGACCTGTTCGACTTCTGCAAGCGGGTCGATCCCAAGCGCATGAACAAGCGCACCCTGGAGGCGCTGATCCGCTCCGGGGCGCTGGACACCCTGGGGCCGAGCCGCGCGGTGATGGCCGCCTCCCTGGAGGCGGCCCTGAAGGCCGCGGCGCAGAACCAGGCCAACCAGAACCTCGGCATGATGGACATGTTCGGCGAGGCCTTCGCCGCCTCGGACGAGGAAGAGGCCGCCGACGTCTACGCCGACTATCGCCGGGTGCGCGAGTGGACCGACAAGGAGCGCCTGGCCGGCGAGAAAGACACCCTGGGCCTCTACCTGACCGGCCACCCCATCGACGAGTACGAGGGGGAGCTCGCGCGCTTCGTCTCCACCCGCATCGTCGACCTCAAGCCGTCCCGGGAGCCCCAGCGGGTGGCCGGCCTGGTGGTGGGGCTGCGCACCATGAAGTCCAAGCGCGGCGACACCATGGCCTTCGTCACCCTGGACGATCGCACCGGGCGCATCGAGGCCTCGCTGTTCGGCGAGCTGTTCGAGGCGGTGCGCGGCCGGCTGGACACCGACCAGGTGCTGATCGTCGAGGGCGAGGTCTCCACCGACGACTACTCGGGGGGGCTGCGCCTGCGCGGCAAGGAGATCACGCCCATGGTCGATGCCCGCGCCCGCTACGGCCAGGCGGTGGAGCTGTCTCTGGACGGCGAACGGGTCAACGGCCGGCTGGTGGACAGTCTGCGCGACAGCCTGACGCCCTTCCGGGACGGCGATGGCCTGCCGGTGCGGCTGCGCTATCGGCGCCCCGAGGCGGCGGGCTGGCTGGAGCTGGCCGACGACTGGCGGGTCATGCCCTCCGACGAGCTGCTGATCGCCTTGCGCGAGGTCGAGGGACAGGACGGCGTGCGCCTGCGCTATCGCTGATGACGCCGGCCCGGCCGGGCCGGGAATGTGCACTCGGCCGGCCGCGCCTTGCGTGGCCCTGTCAGGGTGCGATAATGCTCACCATTTGACGCTCCCCCGGTCGTCCCGCGGCCGACGAGAAAGGCTAGCCCATGAATCCCAACTACCTAGACTTCGAACAGCCCATCGCCGAGCTCCAGGCCAAGATCGAGGAGCTGCGTCTGGTCGGCAACGACAGCCAGGTCAATCTCAACGACGAGATCGGCCGGCTCGAGGAGAAGAGCCGCAAGCTGACCGAGTCGATCTTCAAGGACCTGTCCTCCTGGCAGGTGTCCCAGCTGTCGCGCCACCCGCAGCGGCCCTACACCCTGGACTACCTGGAGCACGTCTTCACCGACTTCGACGAGCTGCACGGCGATCGGCGCTTCGCCGACGACGCCGCCATCGTCGGCGGCGTGGCACGCCTGGACGACAAGCCGGTGATGGTCATCGGCCACCAGAAGGGCCGCGACGTCAAGGAGAAGGTGCGCCGCAACTTCGGCATGCCGCGCCCCGAGGGCTACCGCAAGGCCTGCCGGCTGATGGAAATGGCCGAGCGCTTCGGGATGCCGGTGCTGACCTTCATCGACACCCCCGGCGCCTATCCGGGCATCGACGCCGAGGAGCGCGGCCAGTCCGAGGCCATCGCCCACAACCTGGCGGTGATGTCGCGCCTCAAGACCCCGATCGTCGCCACCGTGGTGGGCGAGGGTGGTTCCGGCGGCGCCCTGGCCATCGGCGTCTGCGACGAGCTGGCCATGCTGCAGTATTCCACCTATTCGGTGATCTCCCCGGAGGGCTGTGCCTCCATCCTGTGGAAGAGCGCCGACAAGGCCTCCGAGGCGGCCCAGGCCATGGGCATCACCGCCGAGCGCCTCAAGGAGCTGGGCCTGGTCGACACCCTGATTCCCGAGCCCCTGGGCGGCGCCCATCGCCAGCCGGTGGACACCGCCGAGCGCATCCGCACCGCCCTGACCGAGAGCCTCGATCGCCTGAACGGCATGGACATGGAGACCCTGCTGGAGCGGCGGTACGAGCGCCTGATGAGCTACGGCGCCCCCGTTTGATATCGGGCCTTTCTGCGTTCGATCTGGCAGTGTTGGAGAAGACCTCATCCTGCTCATTTAGCCGCAAGTAAACTCCGCGGCTTCGGTCTTCTCCGCCTAGCCAGATCGTCGCTCGAAGAGGCCGCTGGCTGGGTGGCGATGGCTCTGCCAACTCGATGTCCCAGCGGTCTTCCTGCCCATGAGCCCCGCGTCCTCTTCCCTGCAAGCCGTGATCGACGACGCCCTGGCGGCGACCCCGCCGGGGCGCGCCGTCTGGGTGGCGCTGTCCGGCGGCCTCGATTCCTGCCTGCTGCTGACCCTGGCCGCGGATGCCTGCCGGCGACACCCCCGCCCGCTGCGGGCGTTGCACGTGCACCACGGCCTCCAGGCCGCCGCCGATGACTTCGAGGTCCACTGCCGGCGGCTGTGTAGCCGCCTCGGGGTGCCGCTGTTCGTGGCGCGCGCCGTCGTCGATGCCGCGGCGGGGCGGGGCCTCGAGGGCGAGGCCCGCGCCGCCCGCTATGCGGCCCTGGCTCGCCGGGTCGGCTCGGGCGAGAGCCTGTGGCTGGCCCAGCATCGCGACGACCAGGCCGAGACCTTCCTGCTCGCGGCCCTGCGCGGCGCCGGGCCCCGGGGCCTGGCGGCCATGCCCCGGGAGCGCGGGCTGGCCGGGGCGCGGCTCGCGCGTCCGCTGCTCGCGCACTCCCGCGCCGAGCTGGCGGCCGAGGCGGCCCGCCGGGGCCTGGCCTGGGTGGAGGATCCAACCAATGCCGAGACCGTGCAGGAGCGCAACTACCTGCGCCACCGGGTGCTGCCGACGCTGGCACACCGCTGGCCCCATGTCGGCGACGCCCTGACCCGCAGCGCTCGGCTTTCCGGCGAGGCGGACGACCTGCTCGAGGAATTCGCCGCCGAGGACCTGGCGCGGCTCTCCGGCGACCCCGGGCGCCTGCCCGTCGCCGGCCTGGGGGCGCTGTCGCCCCCGCGCCGGCGCCTGCTGATCCGCCATGGCCTGGATCGTCAGGGGCTGCCGCGGCCGCCCGCCGCCCGGCTGGCGGCGCTGCTCGAGCAGCTCGAGGCGCGCCGCGACGCCGAGGTGCGCGTCGCCTGGGCGGGGGCCGAGGCCCGCGTCTGGCGCGGGGCGCTCTACCTGCTGGCGCCGCCCCGGGCGCTGCCGGATGGCTGGGCGGCCGACTGGGACGGGCGCGCGCCCCTCGAGACCCCGCTGGGGCCTGTCGCGGTCGGGCTCGAGCGGGACGACGGCGCGCCCGCCCGCCTGCGCCTGGCGCCGCGGCAGGGCGGCGAACGGCTGCGACTGGCCGGCCGGGGCGGCCGGGACCTCAAGCGCCTGCTGCAGGAATGGGCGCTGCCGCCCTGGGAGCGGGCCGGCCTGGTGGTGGCCTGGCACCGCGACCGGCCGGTGGCGGTGGGACGGCCCTCGGGCTGGCTGGCCTGCGCCGAGGGCTGGCGGATCAGGCGGTGATCAGCGACAGGTCCAGGTCAGCCGCCTGCTGGTAGGCGACCTCCTGCTCCAGGTCGGTGAGCAGCAGGCTCGGCGCCTCCTCCGCCAGGCGCAGGCGCAGGGCCTCGCCCTTCACCGACAGCTCGGGCAGGGCGGGGGGCTGCTCGGGGCGGGAGTGGTTGAGGATCACCGCCAGCCGCAGCAGGCGGGCCAGGCGGGCGTGGGAGCCGCGCTCCGCGGCGGGCAGGGCCTGCCACTCCTTGATCGGGAACTTGCGGCGATGGGCGCGCACCAGGAAGGCCAGCAGCCGCTGCTCGGGCCGCGAGAAGCCGGCCAGGTCGGAGTGCTCCAGCAGGTAGGCGCCGTGACGGTGGAACTGGCTGTGGGAGATGGCCAGGCCCATCTCGTGCAGCCGGCTGGCCCACTCGAGGAAACGGGCCTGGTCGTCGTCCAGCGACCAGGCGTCGCGGACCTGCGCCAGCAGCCCCAGGGCGGTGGCGGCGACGTTGTCGGCCTGTCGGGCGTCGACGCCATAGGTCCGCTCGAGGCTGGCCAGGGTCTTGAGCCGCGAGTCCTCCGGGCTGTTGCGGCCCGCCATGTCGTAGAGCACCCCCTCGCGCAGGGCGCCATCCGAGTAGCGCATCGCCTCCAGCTCGAAGGCCTCGAAGATGGCGCCGAGGATCGCCACCCCGGCGGGGAAGATCGGTGCCCGGTCGGTCTTGAGGCCTTCCATGGCGATCTTGTCCAGCCGCTTGCACTTGATCAGCCGCTTGCGCAGGTCATGTAGCCCCTTGCGGGTGATCACCCCGGCGGGGCCCTTGCCGGCGGCGGCGATCACCGCGGCGACGGCCTTGATGGTGCCGCTGGAGCCCACCGGGTCGGACCAGCCCAGGGTCTGGAAGGGCCGCTGGATGTTGGCCAGCTCCGAGAGGGCGGCCAGCTCGGCGCGGCGCATGCGCTTCTCGGTGATCTCGCCGGTATCGAAGAAGCGTCGGGTGAAGGTCACGCAGCCCATGCGCAGGCTCTCCAGGGCCAGGGGCTCGAAGCGCTCGCCGACGATGAACTCGGTGGAGCCGCCGCCGATGTCGACGATCAGGCGGCGTCCTTCCTCGGCCACCGCGTGGGCGGCGCCCAGGTAGATCAGGCGCGCCTCCTCGCGGCCGGCGATGATCTCGATGCGCGTGCCCAGCAGGGCCTCGGCCCGGTCGATGAAGTCCTGGCTGTTGTCGGCGTCGCGCAGGGCGTTGGTGCCCACCACCCGCAGGTCCCGCGGCGCGATGCCCTCCAGGAAGGGCGCGAAGCGGGCCAGGCAGTCCAGGGCGCGGGTCATCGCCGCCTCGTCGAGCAGGCCGTCCTCGTCCAGGCCGGCGGCGAGCTGGACCTTGTCGCCCTGGCGGGCGACGACCTGGAGGCGGTCGTCCTGGTAGTTGGCCACCAGCAGGTGGAAGCTGTTGGAGCCGAGGTCGATGGCGGCGAGGCGCCGCGGCGCGGGGGCTTGGTCGACGCTGCCGGGGGGCGGGGCGTGCCGGTCCGTTGAGGCGGTCATGGCGGGTCCTTCGGGATGACTGGCCAAAGGTTGCGGGCGCCTCCCGGCCTTGTCAATCGCGAGGGGCGGGGTGTTGCGTTTCCCGCCGGCCTTGACTAGTATCGGGGCGTTCGCCTGTTCCGAATGCTTCCCGACCGCTCACGGCGACTGCGCCGCGGTCAACTCCAAGTCGTCAGATAGCCCACTGCAATCAGCCCGCAACCCTGGCCGCTGGCCACGAGCCGCTGATTCAGGCGAAATGAACCTGCTCCCTCGCTCCCGAGACTGGCCCGGCATCCCCCACAGTGCGGTTGCCCCCTCGGCCATGATCCGCATCCGACGAGAGGCAGCCTGTCCGGGCTCTGAACGCATCCACGCGGCGTTAATGTCTCGCCTCCTGTCTCATCACGGCGCATGACTTGCCCGGCTTTCACGAGCAACTTCTGAACACACCGATGAATCTTACCGAACTCAAGCAAAAGCCCGTGCCGGAACTCCTGGAGATCGCCCGCGGGATGGGCATCGACAACCTGGCACGCTCCCGCAAGCAGGACATCATCTTCGCCATCCTCAAGAAGCATGCCAAGAGCGGCGAGGCCATCTACGGCGATGGCGTCCTGGAGATCCTGCAGGACGGGTTCGGCTTCCTGCGCAGCGCCGACAGTTCCTACATGGCCGGCCCCGATGACATCTATGTCTCGCCCTCCCAGATCCGGCGCTTCAACCTGCGCAAGGGCGACTCCATCTCCGGCAAGATTCGTCCGCCCAAGGAAGGGGAGCGTTACTTCGCGCTGTTGAAGGTCAGCGAGATCAACTTCGACAAGCCGGAGAACGCCAAGCACAAGATCCTCTTCGAGAACCTCACGCCGCTGTTCCCCCAGGAGCGGCTGCGCATGGAGATCGGCAACGGCTCCACCGAGGATCTCACGGCGCGGATCATCGATCTGACCGCCCCCATCGGCAAGGGCCAGCGCGGCCTGCTCGTCTCGCCCCCCAAGGCGGGCAAGACGCTGATGCTGCAGAACATCGCCACCTCGATCACCCGCAACAATCCCGAGTGCCACCTGATCGTGCTGCTGATCGACGAGCGGCCCGAGGAGGTCACCGAGATGTCGCGGACGGTGCGCGGCGAGGTGGTGGCGTCCACCTTCGACGAGCCGCCGGCCCGTCACGTCCAGGTGGCCGAGATGGTGATCGAGAAGGCCAAGCGCCTGGTCGAGCACAAGAAGGACGTGGTGATCCTGCTCGACTCCATCACCCGCCTGGCCCGGGCCTACAACACCGTGGTGCCGAGCTCCGGCAAGGTGCTGACCGGCGGTGTCGACGCCCATGCCCTGGAGAAGCCCAAGCGCTTCTTCGGCGCGGCGCGCAACATCGAGGAGGGCGGCAGCCTGACCATCATCGCCACGGCGCTGGTCGACACCGGCTCGAAGATGGACGAGGTGATCTTCGAGGAGTTCAAGGGCACCGGCAACATGGAGGCCCACCTGGACCGCAAGCTCGCCGAGAAGCGCGTCTACCCGGCCCTCAACATCCGCCGCTCCGGCACCCGCCGCGAGGACCTGATCGCCTCCGAGGAAGAGATGCAGCGCATGTGGATCCTGCGCAAACTGCTCAACCCCATGGAGGACGTGGCGGCCACCGAGTTCCTGATCGATCGCCTGAAGGATTCCAAGACCAATATCGAGTTCTTCGAGGCCATGAAGCGACGCTGATCGGTGCTATTGCGCTTGCGGATACGGCGTTGAATCCTCGCTCGGCCTGCTCATGTACGGCTCGTACACTCCGCGGCCCTCGCTCGGATTCGCCTTGTCTCCGCTGCGCTCATGACGCGCCGATGGCCAGCTAACCGAGCTCGACAGGTCAGAGGTCGGGCTCATGGCGGCCAGGCGCAGCATCCTCGAGGGGCGGCATGCTATGCTGCCCCTTTCGTCGTTCAGGGAAGCGAGAAACCGCATGAAGTACCGGGACTTGCGCGAGTTCATCGCGGCACTCGAAGCGCAGGGCGAGCTCAGGCGCGTCACCGCCGAGGTGGATCCCTATCTGGAGATCACCGAGATCTGCGATCGCACCCTGCGGGCCGGCGGGCCGGCGCTGCTGTTCGAGAACGTCAAGGGCCACGACATGCCGCTGCTCGGCAACCTCTTCGGCACCCCGAAGCGGGTCGCCCTGGGCATGGGCCAGGAGTCGGTGGATGCCCTGCGCGAGGTGGGCGAGCTGCTGGCCTTCCTCAAGGAGCCGGAGCCGCCCAAGGGCTTCCGCGACGCCCTGGACAAGCTGCCGGTCTACAAGCAGGTGCTGAGCATGGGGCCCAAGACGCTGCGTCGCGCCCCGGTGCAGGAGCTGGTGTTCGAGGGCGACGACGTCGACCTCGACCGCCTGCCGATCCAGCACTGCTGGCCCGGCGATGCCGCGCCGCTGGTCACCTGGCCGCTGGTGATCACCAAGGGCCCGCACAAGAAGCGCCAGAACCTGGGGATCTACCGTCAGCAGAAGCTTTCGCGCAACCGCCTGATCATGCGCTGGCTGTCCCATCGCGGCGGCGCCCTGGACTTCCAGGAGTGGTGCCGCGAGCACCCCGGCGAGCCCTTCCCGGTGGCGGTAGCGCTGGGCGCCGATCCGGCGACCATCCTCGGCGCCGTGACGCCGGTCCCGGACAGCCTCTCCGAGTACGCCTTCGCCGGGCTGCTGCGCGGCTCGCGCACCGAGCTGGTCAAGTGCGGCCACGCCGACCTCCAGGTGCCGGCGTCCGCCGAGATCATCCTCGAGGGCTTCCTCTATCCGGACGACACCGCTCCCGAGGGGCCCTACGGCGACCATACCGGCTACTACAACGAGGTGGAGACCTTCCCGGTGTTCACGGTGACCCGCATGACGATGCGCCGCGACGCCATCTACCACTCCACCTACACCGGCCGCCCGCCCGACGAGCCGGCGGTGCTGGGGCTGGCGCTCAACGAGGTCTTCGTGCCGATCCTGCGGCGCCAGTTCCCGGAGATCGTCGACTTCTACCTGCCCCCGGAAGGCTGCTCCTACCGCATGGCGGTGGTGACCATGAAGAAGCAGTACCCCGGCCACGCCAAGCGGGTGATGATGGGGGTGTGGAGCTTCCTGCGCCAGTTCATGTACACCAAGTTCGTGGTGGTCCTCGACGACGATGTGGACGCCCGGAACTGGCAGGACGTGATCTGGGCCATCACCACCCGCATGGACCCGGCCCGGGATACCGTGCTGGTGGAGAACACCCCCATCGACTACCTGGACTTCGCCTCCCCGGTGGCGGGGCTGGGGTCCAAGATGGGCCTGGATGCGACCAACAAGTGGCCCGGCGAGACCGACCGCGAGTGGGGCGATCCCATCGTCATGGACGCCGCCGTCAAGGCGCGCGTCGGCGAGCGCTGGGCCGAGCTGGGCATCGACACCCCTGACATCGACAAGAGGCATTCATGACGGCAAGGACCCTGACCTGCCAGGTCGTCGAGGTCGAGGACCTCACTCCCGACGTCTTCCGGGTGCGCCTGGAAGGCCGCGCCGAGGCCATGGCCCATGTGCCGGGCCAGTACCTGGAGATGCAGCTGGACCCCGAGACCTGGGTGCCCTTCTCCATCGCCAACGCCCACGGCGGCGACGGCCGGCTCGAGCTGCATATCCAGCACTGGCCGGAGCGGGGCAACTCGGCGAAGCTGCGCGAGCTGCTGGTGGAGGCGCGGCAGCTGACCCTGCGCCTGCCCGGCGGCGACTGCGTGCTCGACCCGGACAGTACCCGGCCGCTGCTGCTGGTGGCCGCCGGCACCGGTTTCGCCCAGATGAAGGCCATCGTCGAGGCGGCGCTGCACGCCGACCCCGAGCGCGAGATCGCCCTGTGGTGGGCGGCCAAGGAGCGCCGCGAGCTCTACCTGGAAAGCCTGGCCCGGGAGTGGGCGGCGACCCATCCCGGCCTGACCTTCCACGGGGTCAGCGAGCAGGGCATGGACGCCTCCTTCGATGCCGAGCGCATCCAGGGGCACCGGGGACGCATCGACGAGGTGCTCGGCGAGTGCCTGGACGACGTGGCCGGCCATGACGTCTATCTCTCCGGCTCGCCGGGCATGGTCTATGCCTGCGTCGACGTCCTGGCCTCGCTGGGGCTCGAGCCGACGCGGGTGTTCTCGGACGTCTTCGCCTACGCCCCCCGGGATCCGCTGGTGCCCACGGTGGGCAGCCTGGTGAAGGAGCGGCGGGCATGAGCGTCTCGCCGATCCTGATCACCGGCGGCGCCCAGCGCCTGGGCCGCCACTGCGCCGAGCGACTCGTCGACGAGGGGCATCCGGTGATCGTCAGCTATCGCCGCGAGCGCGAGGAGCTGGCGGCGCTGCGCGAGCGGGGCATCGTCACCCTGCAGGCCGACTTCGCCGACGAGGCCGGCATCCGCGACTTCCTGGCCCGGCTGCGCGCCGAGACCTCGTCGCTGCGGGCCATCGTCCACAATGCCAGCGACTGGGCGCCGGACTCTGATGCCGAGGACGCCGGGGAGAATTTCGAGCGTCTGTTCCGGGTGCACATGCTGGCGCCCTACCTGATCAACCAGGAGGCCCGCGACCTGCTCGAGGCGTGCACCGAGCCGATGCGCGACATCGTCCACATGACCGACTACGTGGCGCGCCATGGCTCCCGCAAGCACGCCGCCTATGCCGCCACCAAGGCGGGGCTGGAGAGCCTGACCCTGTCCTTCGCGGCGATGTACGCGCCCTCGATCCAGGTCAACGCCATCGCCCCGGCGATGATCATGCTCAACGAGGGCGACGACGCGGCCTACGCCGAGAAGGCGCGCGCCAAGTCGGCCATGGAGCTGATCCCCGGCCCCGGGGTGATCCACCAGAGCCTGCGCTACCTGCTCGACAACCGCTACGTCACCGGCGTCACCCTGCCGGTCGATGGCGGTCGCCATCTTCGCTAGAATGCCGGGATCCTGACGACAACACCGAGAGGACACCTTCCCATGGCAGGACACGACGAGAACTTCAAGGACGACAGCGGCCTGCTGTCGGTCTTCCTGGGCCTGGCGGTGCTGGTGGGCATGAGCGCCCTGCCGGCCACCATCGGCTGGGTGCAGCTGGCCACCGGTTGAGCCCCGCCCTTGCCATCCGGCCCGCGACACGGCAGGATGTCCGGAGACACAGGAGACGACCATGACGCCGACCCCCTTCGCCACAGCGAGCCAGCCTCCCGCCCCCGCGGCGGCGTTCGCCCGTGGCCGCGAGGCGGCCGTCGGCGTGGCATCCTATTGGTACTGGTTTAGCGCCGGCGTGCCGGCGGCTGGCGCCTGACACCGCTCAGGACGACGCCGCGAGGCACGCCCCGACCAGGGTTGCCTCCGACATGCAGAACCCCCGGACGGCAACCCCGCCCGGGGGTTCTGCGTTTCGGCCCCCTGACACAGACGAGGAGATGACCCATGACCGCATTCGACCGCGCCTACGCCGCCTTCCGCCTCTCGGGACGCGACTATTACGGCTATGGTTGGCGATTTAGCGATGCGCGGTCGGGTCAGTGCGCCACCTCCGACCGTGAGCGCAACGGTGGCATGACGCCCAGCCGATGTTCCCGCTCACGGAGTTGATGCCCCATGAACGCCCCCGTATCCCTTGCCTGTTCCACCGAGCCCGCCATGGCGCGCCGGACCGACACCTCCCTGCCCACTCCGGCGGCGCTGCGCGAGGCGCTGCCGCTGTCGCCGGGCCTGAGCCGCCGCATCGCGGTCCAGCGCCAGGCTATCCGCGATATCCTCGCCGGCCGCGACGACCGCCTGCTGGTGGTGGTCGGGCCCTGCTCGATCCATGATCCCGAGGCCGCCCTGGACTATGCCCGCCGCCTGGCCGCCCTGGCGCCGGCCATCGAGGATCGCATCCTGCCGGTGATGCGCGTCTACGTGGAGAAGCCGCGCACCACCGTCGGCTGGAAGGGCCTGGCCTACGACCCCGACCTGGACGGTCGCGGCGACCTGGCCCGGGGCCTGGAGCTCTCGCGCTCGCTGATGCGCGAGATCGCCGAGCTGGGCCTGCCGGTGGCCACCGAGCTGCTGCAGCCGATGCTGGCCCCCTACCTCGACGACCTGCTGAGCTGGGTCGCGATCGGCGCCCGCACCACCGAGTCCCAGTTGCACCGCGAGCTGGCCAGCGGCCTCGAGGCGGTGGTCGGCTTCAAGAACGCCACCAGCGGCGACCTCCAGGTGGCGGTGGACGCCATGCGCGCCGCGGCCCATTCCCACCAGCACTTCGCCATGGCCGCCGACGGCCGCCCCACGGTGCGCGAGACGCCCGGCAACCCCCATACCCATGCGGTGCTGCGCGGCGGCCACGGCGAGCCCAACTACCGGGCGCCCCAGGTGGCGGCGGCCCGCCGGGCCCTCGAGGCGGCCGGCCAGACGCCGCGCCTGATGGTCGACTGCAGCCACGCCAACGCCCGCAAGGATCACCGTCGCCAGAGCGAGGTGATGCTCAATGTCCTCGACCAGCGGCTGGCCGGCGACGCCTCCCTGGTGGGGCTGATGCTCGAGAGCCATCTTCACGAGGGCAAGCAGCCGCTGGCCCCGGGCAAGCTGCGCTACGGCGTCTCGGTCACCGACGCCTGCATCGGCTGGGAGACCACCGAGCACCTGCTGACCAGCGCGGCGGAGCGGCTGCGGGACGTGGACGCCGATCCGAGAGACTAGCGCCCGCGACGGCCAGCGCCGGCTGTACCCGGAGCGGGGATGTCGGGATAATCCCGGCATCCCCCGCCGTCCCGGAGCCGTCGCCGCATGTCCTTCCGCCTGGAATCCCACGACCCCGATACCTACCGCCGCACCTCTCGCCGCGTCGCCCTGGCCATGGCCGGGCAACTGATCGTCTTCGGGCTGGTGTTCACCCAGCTGCTGGCGGCCACGGTCGGCGCCGGCTTCTGGATGAACGCCCTGGGCGTGCTGCTGGGACTGCTGGCGACCAGCCTGGTGGTGATGCTGCTGCGCGACCGTCCCTGGATGGGGCCGGTGCGCTACGGCTGGCAGCTCAAGCAGGCGTTGTCGCGGGTCAGCGGCTACCTGCCGGCGCTGCGCCGGGGCATGGAGGAGGGCGACCCGCGGGCCCTGGCGGTGCTGGCCTTCTATCACCGGGGCATGGCCCAGCTCGCCGAGCTGGAGGGACGCACCCTGGACGACGATGCCGAGCTGCTCGCCGAGCGCCAGCGGGTGCGCCTGGCCCGGCAGGCCCAGGGCCTGCCGGAGCGGGTCGAGGGACTCGAGGACGCGGATCTGGCCGCCTTCAAGCGCGGTTAGTAACCCGGCAAGGTTGTATGTCGGGTTAATCGCGGCACAGGGAAGTGCCGCCGCCGGCCGCCAGGCCGGCGCGGGCGACAATCAAAGAGATCATCCTGATCTCTTTGATTGCCAAGTTAATAGGAGCAGCTAGGCCCGGGCCGCATAGGCATAGAGCAGCGTCTCCTGGGCGCTGATCGGGGCCGCCTCGCCGGGGTTCTGCTTGACGTAGGTGCCGTCGGGACGCAGCAGCCAGCTCTGGCAGTTGTCCACCAGGTAGGTCTCCAGGTCCTTGCGCACCTGGGCCGCGAGCTTCTTGTCCAGCAGCGGGAAGCAGGTCTCCACGCGGTGGAACATGTTGCGGGCCATGAAGTCCGCGCTGGATCCCCAGGTCTCGGGCTTGCCGTCGTTGTGGAAATGGAAGACCCGGGTGTGTTCCAGGAAGCGGCCGATGATCGAGCGCACCCGGATGGTCTCGGAGATGCCCGGGACCCCGGGGCGCAGGCAGCACTGGCCGCGGATGATCAGGTCGCACTCCACGCCGGCCTGGGAGGCCCGGTAAAGGGCCTGGATCAGCTTGGGCTCGGTGAGCGAGTTGCACTTGATGATCAGGTGGGCGCGCTTGCCCTTGCGGGCGTGCTCGGCCTCCCGGTCGATCATCGCCACCAGCCGCTCGTGCAGGGTGAAGGGGGCATGCAGCAGCTTCTCGATCTTGCGCGCCCGGCCCATGCCGGACAGCTGCTGGAAGACCTTGTGCACGTCGGCGCACAGCACCGGATCGGCGGTGAGCAAGCTGTAGTCGGTGTAGAGCTTGGCGGTCTTGGAGTGGTAGTTGCCGGTGCCCAGGTGGGCGTAATGCCGCAGCTGGCCCTTCTCGCGGCGCACCACGTGCATCATCTTGGCGTGGGTCTTGTAGGCCATCACCCCGTAGATGACGATGGCGCCGGCCTCCTGCAGCCGCGAGGCCAGGGCCAGGTTGTCGGCCTCGTCGAAGCGCGCCCGCAGCTCGATCACCACCGTGACTTCCTTGCCGTTGCCGGCGGCCTCCACCAGGGCGTTGACGATCGGCGAGTCGGCGCCGGTGCGGTAGAGGGTCTGCTTGATGGCCAGCACTTCCGGATCCCGGGCCGCCTCGCGCAGCATCTCCTCCACCGGCGAGAAGGAGTGGAAGGGGTGGTGGAGCAGGATGTCGCCCTCGGTCATCGCCTGGAGGACGCTGTCGCGCTTCTTCAGCGCCTTGGGCAGCCCCGGGGTGAAGGCCCGGTAGGTCAGCTCGGGACGATCCGCATCGCCCAGCACCGACATCATCCGGGTCAGGTTCACCGGGCCGTTGACCCGATAGAGGTCGGCTTCCTCGAGCTCGAACTGTCGGAGCAGGAACTCGGCCAGGTCGTCGGGGCAGTTGTCGGCCACCTCCAGGCGCACGCCGCTGCCGTAGCGCCGCGAGAGCAGCTCGCCGCGCAGCGCCGAGGCCAGGTCGGAGACGTCCTCCGGGTCCACCGAGAGGTCGGCGTTGCGGGTCAGGCGGAACTGGTAGCAGCCGCGCACCTTCATGCCGGGGAAGACCTCCTCGGCATGGGCGTGGATCATCGATGACAGGAAGGCGTACTCGGTGAAGCCCGCCTCGCAGAGCTCGCCGGGCAGGGCGATCACCCGGGGCAGCGAGCGCGGGGCCGGCAGGATGGCCAGGCCGCCCTCGCGGCCGAAGGCGTCCTTGCCCTCCAGCTCGACGATGAAGTTGAGGCTCTTGTTGACCAGCCGCGGGAAGGGGTGCGAGGGGTCCAGGCCGATGGGGCTGATCACCGGCATGATCTCGGCCTCGAAGTAGTCGCGCACCCAGGCCTGTTGGGCCTCCGTCCAGTCGCCGCGGCGCCGGAAGCGGATGCCTTGGGCCTCCATGGCGGGGATCAGCGCCTCGTTGAGGATGCGGTACTGGCGTTCCACCTGCTCATGGGCGATCTGGGCGATCTCGGTCAGCACCGAGCGTGGCGAGCGCCCGTCGCTGCCCGGCGTCGCGTCGCCGAGCATCACCTGGTTCTTGAGGCCGGCGACCCGGATCTCGAAGAACTCGTCCATGTTCGACGAGAAGATCAGCAGGAACATCAGCCGGTTGAGCAGCGGGTGAGCCTCGTCAAGGGCCTGCTCCAGCACCCGCACGTTGAACTGCAGGTGCGACAGCTCGCGGTTGAAGTACAGGCCCGGGTCCGTGAGGTCGGCCTCAGGGTCCGGCAGCGCCTTGGGCTTGATCCCGGTGCGCGTCTGGTTCAGCCGCGGCGCCGGCGGCTCGCTGGGGGCCTCCCCAACGGGCAGTGGTTCCCCGCTGACGGGGGTGTCGGGGCTGCGCGATTCGTCCATGGGTGTTCCCTGTCGTCGGCCGGAAGGGGCACCCCGTCCGGCGGTTAGTCCGCGAGCAGTTTCGCCGCTCGCTTGGCGAAATAGGTCAGCACGCCGTCGGCGCCGGCGCGCTTGAAGCACATCAGCGACTCGAGCATCACGGCGTCGGCGTCCAGCCAGCCGTTGTCGAAGGCGGCAATGTGCATGGCGTACTCGCCGCTCACCTGGTAGGCGAAGGTCGGGACCTTGAGTTCGTCCTTGATGCGCCGCACCACGTCCAGGTAGGGCATGCCCGGCTTGACCATCACCATGTCGGCGCCCTCGGCCAGGTCCAGGGCCACCTCGTGCAGCGCCTCCTCGCCGTTGGCCGGATCCATCTGGTAGGTGGACTTGTCGGCGCGGCCGAGGTTCGCCGCGGACCCCACGGCGTCGCGGAAGGGGCCGTAGTAGCGCGAGGCGTACTTGGCGCTGTAGGCCATGATCCGGGTGTTGTGCAGCTGCTCCTGCTCCAGCACCTGGCGGATGGCGCCGATGCGGCCGTCCATCATGTCCGAGGGAGCGACGATGTCGGCGCCGGCCTCGGCGTGGGACAGCGCCTGCTTGAGCAGGGTCTCCACGGTGCGGTCGTTCTGCACGTAGCCGTCCTCGTCGAGGATGCCGTCCTGGCCGTGGCTGGTGTAGGGGTCGAGGGCCACGTCGGTCATGATGCCGAGTTCGGGCACCGCCGCCTTGAGGGCGCGCACGCTGCGCTGGACCAGCCCGCTGGAGTTGTAGGCCTCCTCGGCCAGCTCGCTCTTGCGCGAGGCGTCCACCACCGGGAACAGCGCCAGCACCGGGATACCCAGGTCGCGGGCCTCCTTGGCCTCCTCGATCAGCAGGTCCAGCGACAGGCGCTCCACGCCGGGCATCGAGGGCACCGCCTCGCGCTGGTTCTCGCCCTCGAGCACGAACACCGGCCAGATCAGGTCGGCGGCGGTCAGGGTGTGCTCGCGCATCAGCCGGCGCGAGAAGTCGTCGCGGCGCATGCGGCGCATGCGGGTCGCCGGGTAGTGTCGGGAGGTCGTGAAACTCAAGGCATCTTCTCCGAAGGCGGTGACCGGAGCCGCCAGCTTCGAGTCTGGCGGCCATTGATGACGAAACGATGACAATGGACCGAGTATATCAGGGCACACGGCCCCCGAAAGACGCGCCTTGTCGCACCCCCAGCGACTCTCTACAGTGATGGCTCACCTTTACCCACCCTGCCGCCATGGGCAGGCAGACGCGTTCGAGGAGTACGAGACAATGAGCAAACAGGTGGCGGTCATTCTGTCGGGGTGCGGCGTCCAGGACGGCTCGGAGATCTACGAGACCACCCTGACCCTGCTGCGCCTGGACCAGCTGGGGATCGGGTATCGCTGCTTCGCCCCGGACATCGACCAGCATCATGTGGTGGATCACCGCACCGGCGAGCCGGTGGCGGGGGAGACCCGCAACGTGCTGGTCGAATCGGCGCGGCTGGCCCGCGGCGAGGTCTCGCCGCTGGATGCGCTGGAGGCCGACGAGTTCGATGCCGTCATCCTGCCCGGCGGCTTCGGCGCGGCCAAGAACCTGTCCAACTACGCCCAGGCCGGCGCCGACATGGTCATCCAGGAGCAGCTCGTGGAGGCCGTCTCGGCCTTCCACGAGGATCGCAAGCCCATCGGCCTGATGTGCATCGCCCCGGTGATGGTGCCGCGCCTGCTGGGGCCGGGCATCGCCGTGACCATCGGCCACGACCCGGGGGTGGCCGGGGCGATCAGCAGCATGGGCGGCCTGCATCGCAGCTGCGGCGTGGAGGACATCGTGGTGGACTTCGAGCACCGGGTGGTCACCACCCCGGCCTACATGATGGCGACCCGCCTCGGCGAGGCGGCCAACGGCATCTTCAAGCTGGTGGATCGCATCGACGAGCTGATGGACCTGTAGCCGCGAAGCGGCTCAGGAAGAACGCGGCTGCGCCGCTTCAAGAGGGAAGTACGGCGCTTCGCGCCAGAGGAAGCGCGGCTACGCCGCTATAAGAAGGAAGTACGGCGCTTCGCGCCTTGAAGAGGGAAGAAGAACCACTATTCTGGCTTCCCTCTTCCCTCTTCCCTCTTCCCTCTTCCCTCTTCCCTCTTCCCTCTTCCCTCTTCCCTCTTCCCTCTTATTGCTCGTCCTCGTCGGCGGCATCCCGGTCGCGCTTGCGGCGCACCAGGCGGCCGAACAGCAGGCCGACCTCGTAGAGCAGATACATGGGCACCGCCAGCAGGCTCTGGGAGACCACGTCCGGCGGGGTCATCAGCATGCCCACCACGAAGCAGCCCAGCACCACATAGGGGCGCTTCTTCGACAGGCTCTCCACGCTGGTCGCCCCGGTCAGGATCAGCAGGAAGGTGGCGATGGGGATCTCGAAGGCCACCCCGAAGGCGAAGAACAGCTTGAGGACGAAGTTCAGGTACTGGTTGATGTCGGTCATCACCGCCACGTCCTCGGGCCCGGTCTGGGTGAAGAACTGGAACAGCAGCGGGAAGACCACATAGTAGGCGAAGGCGGCGCCGGCGTAGAACAGCGCCACGCTGGAGGCCAGCAGCGGCATCGCCAGGGCCTTCTCGTTGTCGTACAGCCCCGGGGCGACGAAGGCCCAGGCCTGGTGCAGCACATAGGGCACGGCGATGAACACCGCCACCACCAGGGTCAGCTTGAACGGGGCCAGGAACGGCGAGGCGACCTCGGTGGCGATCATCCGCGAGCCTTCCGGCAGCAGCGCCATCAGCGGCTGGGCCACGAAGGCGTAGATGTCGTTGGCGAAGGCGTAGAGCCCCAGGAAGATCACCAGCACGGCGACCACGGCGCGCAGCAGGCGCGAGCGCAGCTCGACCAGGTGCTCGATCAGCGGGGCCTGGGCCGGTTCGGGGCCCCGGGAATCGTCGGAGTGGCTCATCGGGCGGCGGAGTCCTCGTGGGCGTCGGTATCCGTGTCACCGGGCTGTCGCGCCCGGCTCAGGGCGTCGTCCAGGCGGCGCTCCGGGGTCGGGGCGGCGGTATCCTCGGCGGGCGCGTCCTCGACCGAGCGCTCGACGTCGCGCTTGACCCGGTCGAGTCCCTCGTCCAGCTTCTTCTGCTGCTCGTCGAGCTTCTGGCGAAGCTCCTCCGCCTCGAGCTGGGCGCTGATGTCGCGCTGCATGCCGGACACGGTGCGCTTGATGCGCCCGACCCACAGCCCGGCGGTGCGGGCGGCCCTGGGCAGGCGCTCGGGGCCCAGCACCAGCAGGCCCACCACGCCGAGGATCAGGAGTTCGAGAAAGCCGATGTCGAACATGGCGGCTTACTTGCGTTCTTCCTGTTCCTCAGGCTTGCGCTCCGCCCGGACGTCGTAGGTCTCGCCCTCGTCGTCATGGCGCACCTGCGCCTGGGGCTTGTCGCTCTCCGCCTCCTTGTCGTCCTCGTGCATGGCCTTCTTGAAGCCCTTCACGGCGCCGCCCAGGTCGCCGCCGACGTTGCGCAGCTTCTTGGTGCCGAAGATCAGGATGATGATGCCGAGGACGATCAGGAGTTGCCAGATGCTGATACCGCCTAACATAGGGTGTTCCTCTGGTTGGGGCGCCGGGCGAGGGCCCGGAGGTGCGTCTATCGTTGCCGCGCGGCCTTCTCGTCGTGGCCGGACAGGCCGAAGCGTCGGGACAGCTCGTCGAGGACCTGGGCATGGTCGAGCCCCAGGTGCGAGAGCATCACCAGGCTATGAAACCACAGGTCGGCCGTCTCCGCGATCAGCGCCTGGCGGGCGTCGTCGCCGCCGCGCTCGGCGTCCTTGGCCGCCAGCAGGGTCTCGGTGGCCTCCTCGCCGACCTTCTCGAGTATCTTGTTCAGGCCCCGGTGATGCAAGCTGGCCACGTAGGAGGTCTCGGGATCGGCCTGGCGCCGGCTTTCGAGGACCTCGTCGAGGCGATCGAGTATATCGCTCATATGAGACGGTTCCGTTGCAGAGGGTGATCAGTTCCAGACCAGCAGCAGGCCACCGAGGGCCGCCGCCGCCAGCACCGGCCAGGGCTGTCCGCCTGCCCATTCGACCAGCGGCTGCCAGGCGAGTGCCGTCGCCAGAAGCAGCAGCCCCAGGCGCAGCCGTCGCTGGCCGCCGGCGCGCCGGTCGAGGCGTCGGCGGATCGCGCCGATGGCCTCGCCCTGGCGGCGCTGCTGCTGGTGGCCGTGCTCGGCCCGGGCCAGGGCCTGGTGGGCCAGCACCGGCAGCTCGGGCAGCTGGCGGGAAAGCTCCGGGGCCTGGCGCTTCATGGACTCCCAGAGCCCCCGAGCCCCGGCGCGCTCCTTCATCCACTCTTCCAGGAAGGGCTTGGCGGTGCTCCACAGGTCCAGGTCCGGGTAGAGCTGGCGGCCCAGCCCCTCGATGTTGAGCAGCGTCTTCTGCAGCAGCACCAGCTGGGGCTGGACCTCCATGTTGAAGCGCCGGGCGGTCTGGAACAGGCCCAGCAGCACCTGGCCGAAGGAGATGTCCTTGAGCGGCTTCTCGAGGATCGGCTCGCACACGGTGCGCACCGCGGCGGCGAACTCGTTGGCCCGGGTGTCCTCGCCGACCCAGCCCGACTCGATATGCAGGGCCGCCACCTCGTAGTAGTCCTGGTGGAAGAAGGCCAGCAGGTTGCGCGCCAGGTAGTCCTGGTCCTCCCGGGTCAGGCTGCCGACGATGCCGCAGTCGATGGCGATGTACTGCGGGTTCCAGGGCGCCTCCCGGGAGACGAAGATGTTGCCCGGGTGCATGTCGGCATGGAAGAAGTTGTCGCGGAACACCTGGGTGAAGAAGATCTCGACCCCGCGCTCGGCGAGCTTGCGCAGATCGGTGCCTTGAGCCTCCAGGGCCGCGGTGTCGGCCACCGGCACCCCGTGGATGCGTTCCTGGACCATCACTCGGCGGCGGGTCAGCGACCAGTGGATGGCCGGCACGAACAGCAGCGGCGAGCCCTTGAAGTTGCGCTTGAGCTGGGAGGTGTTGGCGGCCTCCTTGGTCAGGTCCAGCTCGTCGAACAGGGTCGACTCGTAGTCGCGGACCACCTCCACCGGGCGCAGCCGGCGCGCCTCGGGGATGCGCGCCAGCACGGCGGCGAGCCGGTAGAGCAGCGCCATGTCCTGGCGCATCACCCGCTCGATGCCGGGGCGGATGATCTTGACCACCACCTCCTCGCCGCCGGGCAGCCGGGCGGCGTGGACCTGGGCCACCGAGGCCGAGGCCAGCGGCTCGGCGGCGAACTCGGCGAAGGCCTCGGCCAGGGGCATGTCCAGCTCCGCCTCGACCAGGCGCCGGGCCGTCTCGCCGGGGAAGGGCGGCACCTGATCCTGGAGGCGGCGGAGCTCGTCGGCGATGTCCTCGGGGAAGAGGTCGCGCCGAGTGGACAGCACCTGGCCGAACTTGACGAAGATCGGGCCCAGGGTCTCGAGGGCCAGGCGCAGCCGCTGGCCCCTCGGGCGGGGGCCGACGGGCACCAGGCGCAGCGGCGACAGGGCGAGCAGGCCGCGCAGCCACCAGGGCAGCCGCTCCTTGGGGATCAGGGTGTCGAGGCGGTAGCGAGTGACGACCCAGGCGATGCGCGCCAACCGGGGGATCATGCGTCGCCTCCCCGTTCCAGGCGGCGACGCAGGCGCGCCAGGCGCGCCTCGAGGCGGTCGGTGGCCACCTCCAGCTCGGTGAGGTGGTCGCGCAGGCCCTCGAACTGGTGGCGGCCGGGCAGCAGGCGCGCCTCCTCGAAGACGTACTCGGCCACGTCGGCGCACAGCTCCTGGCGGGTGCGCAGCCCCCAGCGCCCCAGGTGGCGGACCCCCTCGGCCAGGCTGTGGGCGGGGACGTCGCCCAGCCAGCGGGCCAGCTCGCCCTCCCAGTCCAGGTCGAGGTCCATCAGCAGGTCCCGGGTCGCTTCCAGCAGGTGGATGCGACCGCGCACCGCCAGCTTGCCCTGGAACATCAGGCGCTCCAGCGGTGCGCCGCCGAGCAGCTCGCCGAGGGTCTCGGCGTCGGCCTCGACCACGGCGTCGAAGGCGGTCTCGGGCTCGTCGTCGGGCCGCAGCAGATCGATCCCCTGGGGGTGGAAGGCCATGGCCAGGGTGAGGGCGGGGCGCTCGAGGCGCAGCAGGATGCGCTGGCCCGCCAGGCGCGCCAGCCGGCCGGGCGCGGCGGGGTCACGGGCGAGCAGGGCGTTCAGGCCGCGTTCGAGGCCGCCCAGCAGCAGGGTCGGTGTCAGCGCCATCATGACCTCACAGCTTGATGCCGCGGTGCAGGGCGACGATGCCCCCGGTCAGGTTGGTGTACTCGACGCGCTCCAGGCCGGCGGCCTGCATCATGCCCTTGAGGGTCTCCTGGTCGGGGTGCATGCGGATCGACTCGGCGAGGTAGCGGTAGCTGTCGGCGTCGCCGGCCACCAGCTGGCCCATGCGCGGCAGCAGATGGAAGGAGTAGTCGTCGTAGGCCCGGTTGAGCAGCGGATTGCCGGGCTTGGAGAACTCCAGCACCAGCAGCCGGCCGCCGGGCTTGAGCACGCGGGCCATGGAGCGCAGGGCGGCGTCCTTGTCGGTGACGTTGCGCAGGCCGAAGGCGATGGTGATGCAGTCGAAGGTGTTGTCCGGGAAGGGCAGCGTCTCGGCGTTGGCCTGGACGTACTCGACATTGCCGCCCACGCCGCGGTCGAGCAGCTTGTCGCGGCCCACGCGCAGCATGGACTCGTTGATGTCGGCCAGCACCACGCGGCCGCGGGGGCCGACCAGGCGCGAGAACTTCGCGGTCAGGTCGCCGGTGCCGCCGGCGATGTCCAGCACGCTGTGGCCCGGCCGCACCCCGGCCCGCTCGATGGTCAGGCGCTTCCACAGCCGGTGGATGCCGAAGGACATCAGGTCGTTCATGACATCGTAGCGGGCGGCCACGGAATGGAAGACGTCGGCCACCCGGGCGGCCTTTTCCTCGACCGGAACGTCCTGGTAGCCGAAGTGCGTGGTGCGCTTGTCGCTGGAGGTCATGCGAGGGTGGCTCCCGAATCCGCTGCACAGTAGGGGCGAGGCCCGGCGGCCTCGCGCGATGGGCCATTGTAGCGTCCCGCGGTGACCCTTGTCTTGACGCCGGTCGGGGCGCACGGGGCCATCGCCTAGAGTTGCTTGATCTCGATGCCCAGCGGCTCACGGGAGGCGCCGGCGTCTTCCAGGCGTTGCAGGTAGTCGGCCCAGTAGGCCTCCCGGTTGACGATCAGCTCGTGCAGGTAGTCCCAGCTGTAGAGGCCGCTGTCGTGGCCGTCGTCGAAGTGCAGCTTGAGCGCATAGCGGCCGGCCGGGGTGATGTTGGCCAGCCCGACGTGCTTCTTGCCGACCTGCAGGGTCTCCTGGCCGCGGCCGTGGCCGCGCACCTCGGCGGAGGGCGAGAAGACCCGCAGGTATTCCACCGACAGCCGGTGACGCTCGCCGTCCTCGTAGGTCAGCTCGAGCTCGCGGGCCTGCTTGTGGTAATGCACCTTGACGGGAATCGGGGCGGACATGGGCACCTCCGGTGAGAGGAAAGGCGGAAGAGGGAAGAGGGAAGAGGGAAGAGGGAAGACAGGCTATGCTCATTCCTTCCCCCTTCAAGGCGCGAAGCGCCGTACTTCACTCTTTTAGCGGCGTAGCCGCGCTTCCTCAGGCGCGAAGCGCCGTTCTTCCGGCTTCGAGCGGCGGAGCCGCGTCTTAGAGAATGTAACGCGACAGGTCCTCGTCCACCGCCAGCTCGCCGAGCTGGGAGTCGACGTAGGCGGCGTCGATGGTCAGCGGGCTGCCGATATCCGAGCCCTGGTAGGAGGCCTCCTCGAGCAGGCGTTCCATCACGGTGTGCAGCCGCCGGGCGCCGATGTTCTCGGTGCCCTCGTTGACCTTCCAGGCGATCTCGGCGATGCGCTCGATGCCGTCCTCGGTGAAGGTCACCTCGAGGCCCTCGGTGGCGAGCAGCGCCGCGTACTGGCGGGTCAGCGCCGCCGACGGCTCGGTGAGGATGCGCTTGAAGTCGTCCGGGGTCAGGGCGTCGAGCTCGACCCGGATCGGCAGCCGGCCTTGCAGCTCGGGGATCAGGTCCGAGGGGCGCGACAGGTGGAAGGCGCCGGAGGCGATGAACAGGATGTGGTCGGTCTTCACCATGCCGTGCTTGGTGGACACGGTGGAGCCCTCGATCAGCGGCAGCAGGTCGCGCTGCACGCCCTCGCGGGACACCTCGCCGCCGCTGGACTGGCCGCCGCCCTTGGCCACCTTGTCGAGCTCGTCGAGGAAGACGATGCCGTGCTGCTCGACCGCCTCGATGGCGCGCTGCTTGATGTCGTCCTCGTTGACCAGCTTGGCCGCCTCCTCGTCGCGCAGCAGCGCGAAGGCGTCCTTGACCGCCACCCGGCGGGTCTCGGTCTTCTGCTTGCCCATGCTGGAGAACAGGTTCTGCAGCTGGCTGGTCATCTCCTCCATGCCCGGCGGGGTCATGATGTCGACGCCCTGGCTCTGGGGCGTGACCTCGATGTCGATTTCCTTGTCGTCCAGCTGGCCCTCGCGGAGCTTCTTGCGGAACGACTGGCGGGTGGCGTTCTCCGTGCGCGGCTCGTTCTCCTGGCCGCGGGGCGGCGGCAGCAGGGCGTCGAGGATGCGGTCCTCGGCGGCGTCCTCGGCGCGATGGGCGACCTCTTCCTTGGCCTGCTCGCGGACCAGCTTGATGGCCGCCTCGGTGAGGTCGCGGACGATCGACTCGACGTCGCGGCCCACGTAGCCCACCTCGGTGAACTTGGTGGCCTCGACCTTGAGGAAGGGGGCCCGGGCCAGCTTGGCCAGCCGGCGAGCGATCTCGGTCTTGCCCACCCCGGTGGGGCCGATCATCAGGATGTTCTTGGGCGTGACTTCCTGGCGCAGCTCCTCGTCGAGCTGGGTCCGCCGCCAGCGGTTGCGCAGGGCCACCGCCACGGCACGCTTGGCGTCCTGCTGCCCGATGATGTACTGGTCCAGGGCGTGGACGATCTCGCGGGGGGTCATCCGGGTCATGATCAGAGCTCTTCCAGCGTGATGTGGTGGTTGGTGTACACGCAGATGTCGCCGGCGATCTCCAGCGACTTCTCGGTGATCTCGCGGGCCGACAGCTCGGTGTTCTCGAGCAGGGCCCGGGCGGAGGCCAGCGCATAGTTGCCGCCGGAGCCGATGGCGATGATGCCGCGTTCGGGCTCCACCACATCGCCGTTGCCGGTGATGATCAGCGAGGCGTGCTTGTCGGCCACCGCCAGCAGCGCCTCCAGGCGGCGCAGGGCGCGGTCGGTGCGCCAGTCCTTGGCCAGCTCCACGGCGGCCTTGACCAGGTTGCCCTGGTACTTCTCGAGCTGGGCCTCGAAGCGCTCGAAGAGGGTGAAGGCGTCGGCGGTGCCGCCGGCGAAGCCGGCCAGCACCTGGCCGCGGTAGAGGCGGCGCACCTTGCTGGCGTTGCCCTTCATCACGGTGTTGCCCAGCGACACCTGGCCGTCGCCGGCCAGCGCCACCTGGTCGCCGCGACGCACGGAAACGATCGTGGTCATGGAGGGGACTCTCCTTGTGGGAGCGCTCGGCTCCCGATGACTTTGGAATGGCGGAGCACGGGGCGCGGGCGAGACAACGCTTGGCTCGCCGAACCGTGCAGCGATTCCCTTTGCGGCGCCGCGGGCGACGCCGTGACATGAGTTTCAGGGGAGGTGCGGGCGGGTGGCCCGGAATTCAAGCGGCGGGCGTCACTGCAGCTGGATCAGCAGCGGCTCGATGCCCTGGGTGGCCATCAGGTCCCGGGCGCGGTCGAGCTCGCGGCGATCGCTGTAGGGGCCCACCTGGACGCGGTGCCAGGTGGCGCCGTCGCCGGTCTGGACCTCGCTGATCTTGGCCAGCAGGCCGAAGTCCTGGAGCCGGCCGGCCAGCTGGCGGGCGTCGCCGGGGGCCCGGAAGGAGGCGGCCTGCAGCACGTAGCGGCCGTCCGCCTCGGCCGTCCGGGGCGCCTCCTCCACCGGGGCGCTGTTGGCGGCGATCACCCGGGCGATGGGATCGTCCGCGGGGGCGGACGGCTCGGCCGGCGCCGCGTCCGCCTCGTCGCGGCGCGGCGGCGGGGTCGCGGTGGAGGCCTGGTCGCCCGGGGCGATCACCTCGGATTCCGGCAGCAGGGTATAGAACTCGAAGGTCGGCATGGGCGGCTCCTCGCGCGCCGGGGGCGCCGCCTCGTCCTCCGCTGGCGGCCTGGCATCGGGCCCGGCCACCGGGGGCGGGGGAGCGGTCTCCGGGCCGTCCTGCCAGGGCGCCGTGCCGTGCTGGTGCTGGGAGATCAGGAAGCCGGCCACCAGGCCGCCAAGCCCCCATAGCCAGCCCGGCAGGCCGCGGCGCGGCGGCTTGGCCGGGCGCTTCCTGCTGCTGGTGGCGCCGCGCTTGCGGTTGGCGGCAGGCTTGCGGCTGGCCATGGCTTACATCTCCTCGGGGGCGCCGACGCCCATCAGGTCCAGGCCGTTGCGCAGCACCTGGCGGGCGGCCAGGAACAGCGCCATGCGGGCGTTGCGCAGGGCGTCGTCCTCGACCATCACCTTCACGGCGTTGTAGCAGGAGTGGAACTCCGCGGCCAGGTCCAGCAGGTACTGGGCGATCTGCTGGGGCTCCCGGGTGGCGGCGGCGTGCTCGACGACCTCCGGATAGCGGGCCAGGCGGTTCATCAGCGCCTTCTCCTGCTCGGCCTCCAGCCGGCCCAGGCTGTCCGTCGCCAGGGCGGCCTCGAAGGGCTGGCCGGCGGCCTCGGCGCGGCGCAGCATGCTGCACACCCGGGCATGGGCGTACTGCACGTAGTAGACCGGGTTGTCGTTGGACTGCGAACGCGCCAGGTCGATGTCGAAGGTCAGCTGGGAGTCGGCGCGGCGCGCGGCCAGGAAGAAGCGGGTGGCGTCGCGGCCGACCTCGTCGATCAGGTCGCGCACGGTGACGTAGCTGCCGGCGCGCTTGGAGAGCTTCACCTCCACCCCGGAGCGGGTGACCATCACCATCTGGTGCAGCACGTAGTCCGGCCAGCCCTGGGGGATGCCGGCCTCCAGGGCCTGCAGGCCGGCGCGGACCCGGGTCACCGTGGAGTGGTGGTCGGCGCCCTGCTCGTTGATCACGGTGGTGAAGCCGCGCTGCCACTTGTCCAGGTGATAGGCCACGTCGGGCAGGAAGTAGGTGAAGTCGCCGTCGGACTTGCGCATCACCCGGTCCTTGTCGTCGCCGAAGTCGGTGGTGCGCAGCCAGGTGGCGCCGTCCTGCTCGTAGGTGTGGCCCTGCTCGGCCAGGCGCGCGGCGGTGGCCTCGACCTTGCCGTCGCGGTACAGCGAGGACTCCAGGAAGTAGACGTCGAACTCCACGCCGAAGGCGCGCAGGTCCAGGTCCTGCTCGCGGCGCAGGTAGGCCACGGCGAAGTCGCGGATGGCGTCCAGGTCCTCCGGGTCGCCCTTGGCGGTGACGTGACGGTCGTCGGCGTGCACCGCCTCCCGGGCCAGGTAGGCGTTGGCCACGTCGATGATGTAGCCGCCCCGGTAGCCATCCGCCGGCCAGCCCTCGTCCTCGGGGTCGATGCCCTTGGCCCGGGCCTGGACGGACAGCGCCAGGTTGGTGATCTGGGCGCCGGCGTCGTTGTAGTAGAACTCCCGGGTGACGTCGTGGCCGGTGGCCTCGAGCAGGCGGCAGAGGCAGTCGCCGATCGCCGCGCCGCGGCCGTGGCCGACGTGCAGGGGGCCGGTGGGGTTGGCGGAGACGAACTCTACCTGCACCTTCCGGCCCTGGCCGGTGAGGCTGCGGCCGAAGGCGTCGCCGGCGTCCAGCACCTGGCGCACGACCTGGGCGGCGGCGTCGGTGGCGGCGAAGAAGTTGACGAAGCCGGGACCGGCGATCTCGACCCTGGCCACGGCGTCGCTCTCCGGCAGCGCCGCGACCAGGGCCTCGGCCAGCTCGCGGGGCTTCTTGCCGGCGGGCTTGGCGAGCATCAGCGCCAGGTTGGTGGCGTAGTCGCCGTGGGCCTTGTCCTTGGTGGGGTCGACCTTGATGGTCGGGGCGAGGTCGGCGGGCAGCACGTCCTGGCGCTTGAGCTCGGCCAGGGCGCCTTCCAGCAGGGAGATGATGGTGTCTTTCATGGGGAATCTGATGTCCTGTGGCGCGGGCGGGTCAGTCGCCCGTCGGCGGGCATTTGGCCGCATATTATCGACAATCGGGCGCGGGCTTTAAACCCCGACCCCGCCTCGGCTTCGCCGGGGCGGGGAGCTGTAAGCCACGAGCCGTAAGCGGCAAGCAAGACCTCGGAGCGGGGCTTGTGAAAAGAAGGATGGCCTCGAGGCTGCCCCTCGCCCCTCGCCCCTCGCCCCTCGCCCCTCGCCCCTCGCCCCTGTCAGGCCAGCGTCTGCGGATCGATATCCAGCGACCAGCGCACCCGGCGCGCCGCCGGGTCGGCCTCCAGCCAGGCGACCAGCCAGGCGCCGGCCTCGTGCAGCCGGCTGCGGCGGTCGGCGCCGAGCATGACCTGCAGGTGGTAGCGGTTCTGGCGCCGCTCCATGGGGGCGGGGACCGGCCCCAGGCAGTCGACGTCCAGCCCGCGCGCGTCGAGGTGGGCGCGCAGGGCCTCGGCGGCGCGCCGGCCCAGGTCGTTGACGGCCTCCTCCGCGGGCGCCTCGAGGCGCAGCAGGGCCAGGAAGCGAAAGGGGGGCAGGGCGGCGGCGCGGCGCTCCTCCAGCAGGCGCTCGGCCAGGGCGTCGTAGCCTCGGGCCGCCAGCAGCCGCAGGTTGGGGTCGTCGGCATGCAGGGTCTGCACCAGCACCCGGCCGGGATGGGCGGCGCGTCCGGCGCGTCCGGCGACCTGCTCGAGCAGCTGGGCGCTGTGCTCCAGGGCGCGGAAGTCGCTGGAGTAGAGGCCGGCGTCGGCGTTGACCACCACCACCAGGGTCACGTGGGGCAGGTGATGGCCCTTGGCCAGCATCTGGGTGCCCACCAGCAGGCAGGGCTCGCCGCGGCGGACCTCGGCGAGGGTCTGTTCCAGGGCGTCCCGCCGCCGGGTGCTGTCGCGGTCGATGCGGTGCACCGGGGTCTCGGGGAAGCGTTCGGCCAGGGTCTCCTCGGTGCGCTCGGTGCCGCTGCCCAGGGGGCGCAGGTCGCCGCTGCCGCACTCGGGGCAGGCGTCGGGCAGGCCGCGCCGCCGGTCGCAGTGGTGGCAGGCCAGCAGCGGCGGCTGGCGATGCAGGGTGAGCCGGGCGTCGCAGTGGTCGCACTCGGCCATCCAGCCGCAGGCGTGGCAGCTCAGGGTCGGCGCGAAGCCGCGCCGATTGATGAACACCAGCACCTGGTGCCCGGCGGTCAGCGTCGCCTCGATGGCCTCGATCACCGGCGGGATCAGCCCGCCCCGGCGGGGCCGGCCGCGCAGGTCGACCAGCTCCAGGCGGGCCGGCGCATGGCGGCTGGCCCGCTGGGTCAGGCGCAGGTGCCGGTAGTCGCCGGACAGGGCGCGCTGCAGGCTCTCCAGCGACGGGGTGGCGCTGCCCAGCACCAGCGGCACGCCGTGATGGTGGGCGCGGGCCACCGCCAGGTCCCGGGCGTGATAGCGCAGCCCTTCCTGCTGCTTGAAGGAGCCGTCGTGCTCCTCGTCGACGATGATCGCCCCGGGCCGGGCCAGGGGGGTGAAGATCGCCGAGCGGGTGCCGATGACGATCGGCGCCCGGCCGCTGGCCGCCGCCTCCCAGGCATCCAGGCGCTCGTGGTCGGTGAGGCCGGAATGCAGGGCCACCACGGGCACCCGGAAGCGGCGCCGGAAGCGGGCCAGGGTCTGCGGGGTCAGGCCGATCTCGGGCACCAGCACCAGGGCCTGGCGGCCGCGATCGACGACCGCCTCGATCAGCTGCAGGTAGACCTCGGTCTTGCCGCTGCCGGTGACGCCGTGGAGCAGGCAGGGGTGGAAGGCGTCCAGGCCCTCGTGGAGGGCGGCCAGGGCGGCGGCCTGCTCCCGGTTGAGCGGCAACGCCGGCTCGGCCAGCCGCGCGGCCGAGGTCGTGTCGCCGGCGGTGCGTGGCTCCTCGTGGCGCTCGGCCAGGCCCTTGGCCGCCAGCGCCCGCAGCTGGTCGCGGGTGAACGACTGGGCGAGGATCGCCTGGGTGACCAGCCCGTGGGGGTGCTGGCGCAGCATGCTCAGCAGCTCGGCCTGGCGGGGCGCCCGGGTCAGGCTCGCCGGCGCCTCGTCCCGCCCCGCCGGCGTGATGCGCCAGCGTTCCCGGGTGCGGGGTTCCAGGGCGCGCCCCTGGCGCAGCAGCACCGGCATCGCCTGATGCAGGGTGTCCCCCGGCGCGTGCTGGTAGTAGCGGGCGGTGAAACGGCACAGCCACAGCCAGTCCGGGGGCAGCGGGGTCTCG
Source organism: Halomonas koreensis (assembly GCF_031451675.1). Taxonomy (NCBI): domain Bacteria; kingdom Pseudomonadati; phylum Pseudomonadota; class Gammaproteobacteria; order Oceanospirillales; family Halomonadaceae; genus Halomonas; species Halomonas koreensis. Next base: position 96,888 of record NZ_JARWAK010000008.1, read on the forward strand.
TCGAGGCGCTCGTCGATCGGCTTCAGCCGCGACAGCGGCAGGTCGCTGGCTTCGCGGCACTCGAGGACCACGCCCACCACCCGGCGGCGGCCGAAGGGCACCCGAACCCGCAGCCCCGGCTGCCAGCCCCCCGCCGGGGGCGCGCCGGCGGGGCGGTAGTCGAACAGGCGGCGCAGCGGCGAGGGCACGGCGATGCCCAGCACCGCGGGCGCCGGGGGGGAATCGGACAATTGGCCTCCGGGGACGGCTCTGCTAGAATGCTCGGCCGCCGCGTCACCCTGGGTGGGGCGGCGCCCGGTTTGAACGTTCAGACAACCCGTATGCGGTGCCTGGCACGGGATCAGGTGGCGGCATACAGCGCAACGAGGCTCAAGATGAAACAAGGTATCCATCCGAATTACAAGACGGTCAGCGCGACCTGTTCCTGCGGCGCCACCTTCGAGGTCGGCTCCACCGCCGATCAGGACCTGTACCTGGACGTCTGCTCGCAGTGCCACCCCTTCTACACCGGCAAGCAGAAGCAGGCGACCACCGGTGGCCGCGTCGAGCGCTTCAACAAGCGCTTCGGTGCCGCGCTCAAGCGCTGATGCGTGCGCCGGCGGTCGGCCGCCGGCCCCGACATCGCTCGAACGAAGAACCCGCCCCTCGTGGCGGGTTCTTTGTTGGTGCCCGGTGTGTCGATAAGGGATTGTTTATACCTATCGCCTTGAGCATAAGTTTTGGCAAATAGTATCGAACGTCGGCAAACGGGCGTCTTCCGTGGCGTAATCTTACTAAGTTGAGAAATGGAAGTTTTTTTTATATTCTGGATTTTCTCAACATCACTCGAGACCGGATCCTGAGCATGACTGACGCGAAGAGACAGGCGGCACTGGACTATCACGCGAAGCCCATCCCCGGGAAGCTGTCGGTGGAGCTGACCAAGCCCACCGCCACCTCTCGAGATCTCGCCCTGGCCTACAGCCCGGGCGTGGCGGAGCCGGTTCGCGAGATCGCCCGTGACCCGGAGCATGCCTATCTCTATACCGGCAAGGGCAACCTGGTGGCCGTGATCTCCGACGGCAGCGCCATCCTTGGCCTGGGCAACCTGGGCGCGCTGGCGAGCAAGCCGGTGATGGAAGGCAAGGGCGTGCTGTTCAAGCGCTTCGCCGGCATCAACTCCACCGACCTGGAGGTCAACGCCGAGAGCCCCCAGGCCTTCATCGACACCGTGGCCCGCATCGCCGACACCTGGGGCGGGATCAATCTCGAGGACATCAAGGCGCCGGAGTGCTTCGAGATCGAGCGCGCCCTGGTCGAGCAGTGCAACATCCCGGTGTTCCATGACGACCAGCACGGCACGGCCATCGTCACCGCGGCCGGCATGCTCAACGCCCTGGACATCGCCGGCAAGTCGCTCGAGGACGCCCGGATCGTCTGCCTGGGCGCCGGGGCGGCGGCCATCGCCTGCATGAAGCTGCTGGTCTCCTGCGGCGCCAAGGCCGAGAACCTGGTGATGCTGGATCGCAAGGGGGTGATCCACAGCGGCCGCGAGGACCTCAACCAGTACAAGGCGATGTTTGCCGTCGATACCGACAAGCGGACCCTGGACGATGCCATCGAGGGCGCCGACGTCTTCGTCGGCCTGTCCGGACCGGGCCTGATGACCCCCGACCACATCCGCAAGATGGCCGACAATCCGGTGGTCTTCGCCTGCACCAACCCGGATCCGGAGATCCATCCGGACCTGGCCCGGGAGGCCCGGCCCGACGTGATCATGGCCACCGGTCGCTCCGATTATCCCAACCAGGTCAACAACGTGCTGGGCTTCCCCTTCATCTTCCGCGGCGCCCTGGACGTGCGCGCCACGCGCATCAACGAGGAGATGAAGGTCGCGGCGGTGCACGCCCTGAAGGACCTGGCCCGGGAGCCGGTTCCCCAGGCGGTGCTGGACGCCTACGAGAAGGAGAGCATGACCTTCGGGCGCGACTACATCATTCCCACCCCGGTGGATGTGCGGCTGCTGGAGCGCGTCTCCTCGGCGGTGGCCCAGGCGGCGGTGGACTCCGGCGTGGCCCGCAAGCCCTATCCGTCCCACTACCCGCTGAAGACCGTGGACGACGTCTATGGCGGCTGATCGCCTCGGCTTCGCGACCGCTGACGACGCCGGCCCTCGGGCCGGCGTCGTCGCGTCCGGACTACCAGTCGTAGTGCAGCGAGACGCCGGTCACGCGGTCCGCCTTGGCCGTGGCCTCCGCCGGCGGGTGCGAGGTGTACTCGATCTCGTGGGATAGCTTCAGGGCCAGGTGATCGCCGAGCGGCGCGCGGATCGAGGTCTGGCTGCGCACCGTGAGGTTGGCCTCGGTCTGCTCCAGGGCCAGCTCCTGGCCGAGCGTCGCCGCCTCGTTGAGCCGGCGGCGATAGTCCAGGGCGCCGTAGAGCACGCCCAGGCGCCGGTCCGCTTCGTCGATCACCGCGTCGTGGCGATAGCCGGGGCCCGCCTCCAGGGACAGTTCCTGGTCATCGCCGCTCAGCAGGCGGCGGCCGTAGCCGGCGATCGCCGCGAGCTGGTGGTCGTAGCCGCCGAAGCGGTCCTTGTCCCAGCGGGCGAAGCCGAAGGCGTAGTGGGGGCCGTCGATGTCGTAGCGCTCCCGCGCCACCAGGCGGTATCGCTCGGTTCGGGTCCGGTCGTCTTGCGTCACGTGCCGGACCTGGCCGCCGAGGCTGTGGGTCAGGTCGCCGGTCAGCCAGGTGAGCTTGCCCTTGGCCGCCAAGGTACGGCTGTCGGTGTTGCCGGCCAGGCGGGTGAAGCCGAGCTCGGCCTCGCCGCCCCAGGCCGGGGCGTCGGCCTCGGGGGCCGGCGGCGCGTAGAACGGGGAGGCCTGAGCCTGAAGGGCCGGCGCCAGCAGGCCCGACAGGACGCAGGCCGCGAGCCTTGCCTCGAGACGCATGGCGTTCCTCTCGCGGGTGTCGGGGCGTGGGCGACGCGGGGTGACCGGCGGCCACCCCGCGGGCGCTGGGGTCAGAAGATGGCTTCGTAGGCGGCGGTGCCCTGGGAGCCGCTCTCCTGCTCGACGGCCGAGTCGGCGCGCCGAGGCTGGTAGCCGGGCAGGTGGTCGGCGCGGAACAGTTCCTGGATGCCGCCGGGCTGACCGTCGTGCAGCAGCCGGCCGGTGTCCGGGTCGACGCGGCGGGCCACCACGCCCTCGGGGCGTTCGGGCCAGTGCTCCGGCCGGTCGGCCAGGGCGCGCCCCATGAAGTCGATCCAGATCGGCAGCGCCGCCTGGGAGCCGTACTCCGCGATGGAGGTGTTGTCGTCCATGCCGACCCAGACGGTGGTCGCCAGGTCGGTGTTGAAGCCGGCGAACCAGGCGTCGCGCTGGTCGTTGGTGGTGCCGGTCTTGCCGACGATGTCGTCGCGGCCGAGGGCCAGGGCGCGTCGTGCGGTGCCGTGCTCGACCACGTCGCGGAGCATGTCGCGCAGCAGGTAGACCGCCGCCGGATCGGCGACCCGCGGGGCCACCCGGTAGGTGGTGCCGTCGCGCTCCACGGTGTCCTGGTCGGGGGCGCACTCGCGGCAGGCCACCCGGGGGTCGGCCTCCTCGACCGGGGCGCCTTCCTCGCCGCGGGTGATGCGCTGGATCAGCCAGGGCTCCACGGCGAAGCCGCCGTTGGCCAGGACCGCATAGCCGCGGGTCATCTCCAGCGGCGTCAGGCTGGTGCTGCCCAGGGCCAACGCCAGGCCGTGGGGCAGGCGCTCGGGGTGGAAGCCGAAGTCCTCGAGGAAGCCGATGGTCCGCTCCAGGCCCATGGTCTTGAGCAGGCGGATGGTCACCAGGTTGCGGGAGCGGGCCAGGCCGACCCGGGCGCGGGTCGGGCCCAGGAAGTCGCCGCTCGAGTTGTTGGGCCGCCACAGCTCGTCGCTGCCGTCCTCCATGACCACCGGGGCGTCGTTGATCACGCTGGCGGGGTTGATCTCGCCGCTGTCGAGGCCCGCCAGGTAGATGAACGGCTTGAAGATGGAGCCGGCCTGGCGGCGTGCCTGGGTCGCGCGGTTGAACTTGCTGGCATCGAAGTCGAAGCCGGCCTGGAGGGCCAGGATGGCGCCGGTGCGGGGCGCCATGACCACCAGCGAGCCCTGGGCCTGGGGCTGCTGGGACAGCCGCCAGTCGCCTTCCTCGCGCTGCAGGATGCGCACCAGGTCGCCGGGGCTGGCGATATCGGCGGCCGAGCTCGGCGCGGCGCCACGGTAGCGGGCGTTGCGGTAGGGCTGGGCCCAGTCGAGGCCGTCCCAGGCCAGGGTCCGGACCTCGCCGCCGCGCGCCAGGACGCGCATCTCGCGGCCCTCGGTGGCGACCACGATGGCCGGCTCCAGCGGCCCCAGCACCGGGGTGCGCTCCAGCACCTGGAGCCAGTTGCTGACGTCGCCCTCGATGCCCTCGACCTCGGTCTGACTGCGCTCGGCCGCCCGGCGGGCGGTGGCCATCACCTCCGGCGACTCGGCCAGTTCCTCCTCGAGCCCCGTCCGGTCCGTGCGCTCCTGGGCCTCGGCCAGGCTGCGCGGGATATCGGTCTGCTCCGGTCCCCGCCAGCCGTGGCGGGTGTCATAGGCGATCAGCCCCTCGGCCAGGGCGCGGCGGGCCTTGGGCTGCAGCGCGCTGTCCAGGGTGGTGGTGATGCGATAGCCGCCGGTGTAGGCGTCGTCGAAGCGCTCGACCGCGTACTGGCGGGCCATCTCGGCGACATAGTCGGCCTGGACCTCGGCCTTGGCCACATGGCGGCGGGCGGTGATCGGCGCCTGGACGGCCGCGTCGTAGGCGTCGCCGTCGATGAAGCCCAGCTCGCGCATGCGGAACAGGATCCAGTTGCGGCGGATCAGGGCTCGCTCGGCGTTGGCCAGCGGGTTGAAGGCGGAGGGGGCCTTGGGCAGGCCGGCGATCATCGCCTGCTCGGCCAGGGTCAGCTCCGCCAGCGGGCGGTCGTAGTAGACCTCGGCGGCGGCGGCGATGCCGTAGGCCCGGTGGCCGAGGAAGATCTTGTTGACGTAGAGCTCGAGGATCTCCTCCTTGCTCAGTATCTGTTCCATCTCCAGGGCCAGCAGGATCTCGCGGATCTTGCGGGTGAAGGTCCGGTCCAGGGTCAGCAGGTAGTTGCGCGCCACCTGCATGGTGATGGTGGAGCCGCCGGACTGGATGTCCCCGCCGCTGGCCGCCAGCTCGACGGCCGCCCGGATCAGCCCCTTGGGATCGACCCCGTGGTGGTCGAAGTAGGCGGCGTCCTCGGCGGCCAGCAGGGCCTTGACCATGCCTTCGGGGATCTCGTCGAACGCCACCGGCATCCGGCGTTCCTCGCCGAACTCGCCGATCAGCTTGCCGTCGCGGGTGAAGATGCGCAGCGGCGTCTGCAGCTCGAAATCCTGCAGCTGGCGCACGTCCGGCAGCCCGGGGGCGAAGTAGAGGGCGGCGCCCACCACGGCCAGCAGCGAGGCGGACGACAGCGAGACCAGCAGCCAGAATGCCGAGAAGACCAGGGTGCGGAAGAACTTCATGAAAAGGCGGTATCCATGCTGAGAGCGGGAGCGAAGTCGAGGCGACGGAGCGGGTCGGCGACGCGACGGCCATTATAGGAACCCGCTTGCGTGACCACCAGCGTTGACGCCCGGCGACACCCGCTTCGTGTGAGATCAGGCAATATCATGTAACCTCGAATTACAGGATCCGGACGAGGCGGCTTGCTACCTCCGACCGGGTCGACGTGGGGGATGAAAAGAGCGGCTTACCGCCAGGATCAGTCGGGGGCATGACCTAGATGCGATTTGGGGCGTCCGGTAAGGGGCTCATCGGCGTCGATATCACGTCGGCGACCGTCAAGCTCATCGAACTCAAGCGGGCCGGCGGCGGCTATCAGGTCGAGAGCTACGCCGTCAGGCCACTCCGGGAAGGCGCCGTGGTCGAGCGGCGCATCCGCGACATGGGGGAGGTGGTCGATGCCCTCAAGCGCGCCGTCGACCATGCACGGCCCTCGAGCCGGCGGGTCTCGGTGGCGGTGCCGGCCAGCGCGGCGATCACCAAGACCCTGACCCTGCCGGCCTCGCTGGCCGACGAGGAGATCGAGACGCGCATCCAGCTCGACTCCGACAAGCATATTCCCTTCGCGTTCAGTGAAGTGGCCTTCGATTTCCAGCGACTGGGGCTCAACGCCCGCTACGGCGACCAGCAGGACGTGCTGCTGGTCGCCTGTCGCCAGCAGGACGTCAGCCAGCTCACCGAGGCCGTTCGCCAGGCCGGGCTGACGCCGGCGATGGTCGACGTCGAGACCTTCGCCATGGAGCGCGCCTACACCGAGCTGGCCTCCCAGCTGCCGGCGGCGGCCGGCGAGGAGGACTGTGTGGCCCTGGTGGACATCGGCGCCAACATGAACGCCTTCCACGTGTTGCGCGACGGGCGCATCACCTACAGCCGGGACACCGTCTTCGGCGGTCGGGCGCTGACCGAGGAGATCCGCGATCGCTATGGCCTGAGCCTCGAGGAGGCCGGGCTGGCCAAGAAGCGCGGCGGGCTGCCGGAGGACTACCAGCGCAGCGTGCTGGATCCCTTCCTCGATACCTTGGTCCAGCAGGTCGGGCGCTCGCTGCAGCTCTATTACACGGCCGGGCGCAAGCAGGAAGTGCGGCGCATGATCCTGGCCGGGGGCACCAGCGTGCTGCCGGGGCTGGCGGACCGCCTCGCCGAGGAGAGCGGCATGGAGGTGGTGATCGCCAACCCCTTCCGGCGCATGAAGGTGAATCCGCGGATCGACGTCCAGACCCTGGCCGGCGACGCCCCGGCCATGCTGACCGCCTGCGGGCTGGCGATGAGGGTGCGCTCATGACCATCGAGATCAATCTCCTGCCCTGGCGCGAGGAGCAGCGCCAGCGGCGCAGCAAGCGCTTCTACGTGGCTCTCGTGCTGGTGGCCCTGGTCGGGCTGGGCGGCGGCTACGGCGCGACCTGGTACTACGACCAGCAGCTGGTGGCCCAGCAGGAGCGCCACCGGCTGATTCGCGACCGCATCGCCCAGCTCGATCGCGACATCCGTGCCGTCAGCGACTACGAGGCGCAGATCGCCACGCTCAAGCGACGCATCGGCGTCTTCCAGCGCCTCCAGGCCGAGCGCCCCCAGACCGTGCACGTCTTCAATGCCCTGGCCGCCAGCCTCGAGGAGGGGGTGCACTACGCCAACCTGGTGCGCCAGGGCGACCGGCTCAGGCTGACGGGGCTGGCCGAGGACAACCGTCGGGTCTCCGATCAGCTGCGCTCCCTGGAGGCCTCGCCGGTGTTCGACGTGCCGGTGCTGTCCGAGGTCGAGTCCACCGGGGAGCGGCGGCGCTTCAACCTCAGCGTCGGCCAGCACATGCCCGCGGCCCGCAAGAAGGAGGTGGCGCCATGAGCCTGTCGACCGAGCTGCGTCGCCTGAAGGAACTGGACTGGGGCGAGCTGGACATCAAGGAGGCCGGCGGCTGGCCGCTGCTGCTGCAGGTCTTCTGCTGCCTGCTGGCCCTGGGGCTGACCTTCGCCGGCATGTACTGGTACCTGGCCGCGCCCAAGGCCGAGGAGCTGGGTCAGGCGCGCCAGGAGGAGCAGCGCCTGCTGCGCGACTTCCGCAGCAAGGCGGCCCAGGCGGCCAACCTGCCGGCCCTGCGCGAGCAGGTGGAGGAACTGGACGGTCGCCTGGAGAGCCTGGTGACCATGCTGCCCAGCGGGCCGGAGATTCCGTCGCTGATCGACGACATCAGCGAGTCCGCCATCGACAACCAGCTGAGCATCGACTTCATCCGGCTGCGCAGCCCCGCCAGCCAGGAGTTCTACGTGGAGCGGCCCTTCGATATCCGGGTCCGCGGCGACTACCATCGGATCGGCTCCTTCATCGCCGCCGTCGCCGATCTGCCACGCATCGTCACCCAGCATGATTTCGAGCTGAAGCCCGCCTCCAACGGTCGCCTGGCGTTGTCGATGCTGGCCCGCACCTACAGCTATCGGCCGCCGGAGGCGACGCCGGAGCAGGAGGGCGCGCAATGAACACCTGGCTTCGCATCGGGGCCGTGCTGCCCCTGGCGCTGTGGCTCGCGGCCTGCCGCGACCACGACATCGACGGCCTGGAACGGGAGCTGGCCCGCCTGCGGGCCGATCCCGGCGAGCTCACGCTCGAGCCGCTGCCGCCGATGCCCGTCTATCGCTCGGTGGACTATCGCTTCGCCGACCAGCGCAGCCCCTTCCGGGCCCGGGTCCCGGAGGCGCGCGCCCTGCCCGTGGGCGACGCCGGCCTGGCGCCGGACGATTCGCGGCCTAAGGAGCCCCTGGAGGCCTACGACCTGGGGCGCCTCGACCTGGTGGGCACCCTGACCGTGGGTGGCCAGCCCTCGGCGCTGATCAAGGCACCGGACGGGACCGTGCATCGCCTGCGGGTCGGCGACCACATGGGGACCGATCACGGCCGCATCGTCGGCATCACCGGCGCCTCGGTGCAACTGGTGGAGATCGTGCCCACCGGCCGGGGCGGCTGGATCGAACGCAGCACCCGCCTGTCGCTCGACGGCGAGGCCTAGACAACGACGAAGCCGCGCCCGGTACCCGAGGCGCGGCGGTTCGAGGGGAGAGGGGAACCATGAAATCGATGACACGTGCGCTCGCGGCCCTGGCCATGCTGATGGTGTCCGCCTCCGTCATGGCGGCCTCGACGCTGACCGACCTGTCCTTCCGCCAGGGCACCGGCGGCGAGCTGGAAGTCGACCTCGCCTTCGACGGCCCGGTGCCCGAGGTGCGCGGCTATCGGCTCGACGATCCGGCGCGCCTGACCATCGACCTGATGGAGACCGCCAGCGCCCTGGAGCGGCGTCGCCAGGAGCTGGGCATCGGCGGCGTCCAGCGGGTCACCGCCCTGGAGGCGGGCCAGCGGACCCGCCTGGTCTTCGATCTCGATGGGCCCCTGCCCTACGACACCGCCCAGCGGGGCGGTGGGCTGCGCCTGTCGATCGGCGGCGCCGTCGCCGCGCCGTCGACGCCCGCGGCCGAGTCGGGCGGGACGTCCTCCCGCCAGCCGGCGGCCGGGCCCAGCGTCACCGACATCGACTTCCGTCGCGGCGAGGGCGGCGCGGGGCGCCTGGTGGTCACCTTCGACCGCACCGGGGTGGACGCCCGGGTCCGCGAGCGCGGCCGCGAGGATATCGTCGCCCGCCTCGACGGCGTGAGCCTGCCGGCCGACCTCGACCAGGTCTACGATGTCACCGACTTCGGGACGCCCCTGCGGCGCATCACCCCCCGCGTCGGCCGCGACGGCGTGACCCTGGAGATCGAGGGCAGCGGCGATTTCGCCATGCTCTCCACCCAGACCGGGCGCCAGCTGACGATCTCGGCCCAGCCGGTCAGCCGCGAGGAGCGCGAGGCGCAGGTGCGCGAGCAGTTCCCCTACACCGGCGAGCGCATCACCCTGAACTTCCAGGACATCGAGGTGCGCTCGGTGCTGGCGATCATCGCCGACTTCACCGGCCTCAACCTGGTGGCCAGCGACAGCGTGTCCGGGCGGGTGACCCTGAACCTCCAGGAGGTGCCCTGGGACCAGGCGCTGGACCTGGTGCTCAAGAGCCATGGCCTGGCCAGCCGCCAGGAGGGCAATGTCATCGTGGTGGCGCCGGCGGAGGAGCTGGCCCGCCGCGAGCAGCTCGAGCTGCAGACCCGCGAGCAGCTCGAGGAGCTGGCGCCGCTGGAGACCGAATACATCCAGGTCAAGTACGCCAAGGCCTCGGACCTGGCCGGGCTGATCCGCGGGGAGGGCGGCTTCGGCCTGCTCACCGAGCGGGGGCGCGTCGCCGTGGATCCGCGCACCAACACCCTGCTGGTGCAGGACACCGCCGAGCAGATCGATTCCCTGATGGAGACCCTGGAGCGCCTCGACGTGGCGGTCCGCCAGGTGCAGATCGAGGCGCGCATCGTCATCGCCCGGGACAGCGCCACCCGCGAACTGGGCGTCAGCTGGGGGCTGTCCAACAACGAGGGCGACCCGGCCAATGGCCTCAACGCCGGCGGCGCGTCCAGCGGCATCGCCGACAACGGCGGGCTGGCGGTTGATCTGGGCGAGGCCGAGAACGCGGCCACCGCCTTCAGCTTCGGCTACCTGTCGGGCGATGTGCTGCTCGACCTGGAGCTGCGCGCCCTGGAGAGCGAGGGCAAGAGCCAGACCATCTCCCAGCCGCGGGTGATCACCGCCAACCAGAGCACGGCGCTGATCAAGCAGGGCCAGGAGCGGGCCTTCCAGGAGGCGACCTCCAGCGGGGCCACCAACGTGGAGTTCAAGGAAGCGGTGCTGTCGCTGGAGGTGACGCCCCAGATCACCCCGGACAACCGCATCATCATGGACCTGGCCATCACCAACGACACCTTCGGCTCGATTCCCGAGGGGGGCGGCGAGCCGCCCATCGACACCAACGAGATCGAGACCCAGGTGCTGGTCGACAACGGCGAGACCGTGGTGCTGGGCGGCATCCTGACCACCGAGCAGGTGCGCAGCCTGTTCAAGACCCCCTTCCTCGGCGACCTGCCGGTGCTGGGGAATCTCTTCCGCTATACCGAGGACACCAACGATAAGGTAGAGTTGCTGGTATTCATCACGCCCCGAATACTGGATGACAACCTGGCGATTCGCTGATGCCGGCAATACCCAACCTGATACTGATCGGCCCCATGGGGGCCGGGAAGAGCACCATCGGCCGCCTCCTGGCGGCCGAGCTGTCACGAGACTTCTTCGACAGCGACCACGAGATCCAGGATCGCTGCGGCGCGGACATCCCCTGGATCTTCGACGTCGAGGGCGAGGCGGGCTTCCGCGACCGCGAGACCCAGATGATCCGCGAGCTGGCCGCCCGGGAGGGCGTGGTCATCGCCACCGGCGGCGGCGCCGTGCTCCGCGAGGAGAACCGCCGGGTGCTGCGCGACAGCGGCACGGTGATCTATCTCTTCACCACCGTGGAGCAGCAGCTCAAGCGCACCGCCAAGGATCGCAACCGCCCGCTGCTGCAGCGCGACGATCGCGACCAGGTCCTCGAGCGCATGTTCGACGAGCGCGATCCCCTCTACCGGGCGACCGCCGACATCGTGGTGCGCACCGACCGTCGCGGCCCCCGCTCCGTGGTCAACGAGATCGTCCGCCGCGTCGAGCGGATGGTCGACCCCCTCCACTGCAAGGCCTGATCCATGACCCGACCCGATGATGCCCTGAGCACGCTCAGCGTGGCCCTGGGCGAGCGCAGCTATCCCATCCACATCGGCCCCGGCCTGCTGGGCGATCCCCAATGGCTGACGCCGCACCTCGCCGGTCGCCAGGTGATGGTGGTCACCAACGAGACGGTGGCACCGCTGTACCTGGAGCGGCTCAAGGCCGGCCTGCCCGAGGAGCTGACGGTGCGCGAGCTGGTGCTGCCGGACGGCGAGGCGACCAAGACGCTGGCCAGCGTCGAGCGGATCTGGGACGCCCTGCTGGAGGCCGGCTTCAACCGTCGCTGCACCCTGGTGGCCCTGGGCGGCGGGGTGATCGGCGACATGGTCGGCTTCGCCGCCGCCTGCTACCAGCGGGGCGTGGCCTTCATCCAGGTGCCCACCACCCTGCTGTCCCAGGTGGACTCCTCGGTGGGCGGCAAGACCGGGGTCAACCATCCCCGCGGCAAGAACATGATCGGCGCCTTCTGGCAGCCGCGGGCCGTACTGATCGATACCGACACCCTCTCCACCCTGCCGCCCCGGGAGCTCTCCGCCGGCCTGGCCGAGGTGATCAAGTACGGCCTGATCCGCGACGCGAACTTCCTGACCTGGCTGGAGGCGAACATGACGGCGCTGCGCGGCCTCGAGGCCGCCGCCCTGACCCGTGCCATCGAGCGCAGCTGCAGCCTCAAGGCCGAGATCGTCGCCGAGGACGAGACCGAGCAGGGGGTGCGGGCGCTGCTCAATCTCGGCCACACCTTCGGGCATGCCATCGAGACCCATCAGGGCTATGGCCGCTGGCTGCACGGCGAGGCCGTGGGCACCGGCATGCTGATGGCCGCGGAGCTCTCCCGGCGGCTCGGCTGGCTCGGTGCGGCGGAGGTGCGGCGCACCCGCGCGCTGCTCGAGGCCGCCGCCTTGCCCCTCGAGGCGCCGGCCGACATGACCGCCGACGACTTCCTGTCGCTGATGCGGCTGGACAAGAAGAACCTCGACGGCCGCCTGCGGCTGATCCTGCTGGAGGCCCTGGGGCGCGCCTGCGTCCACGACGGGACGCCCGCGGAGCGCCTCGCGGCCCTGCTCGAGGACTTCCCCCGCCGCTGACGCTCCCCGTCCCGTTCCCGGCTCCCCCCCCGACGCCCGCTGCTCGCAGCGGGCGTCGTCGTTTGCGGCCCTTGCCCGGATGGTCGAGGCGGCGCCTGGGGTGTCAAGAATTCTGGGATTTGCATGCCATATGCAGCATCGGTATGGGGGTGAGCCGCTTATCGCGACTAAAGTCTAGTGCCGTCGGGCGGCGGCCTCGTCGGCTCGAGGGGCGATCGCAAACCCTTGAGATAAAGCGGATTTTTTATTGAATGTCTCGCCAAGTCTCGGATTTGACGACGCTTTTCGGGGGCGGGTGGCGTCGTGAGCATTGCGCGGCGTGCCGGGGGGTGGCTATGCTGGAAAACCTTTTGCCGTGCAGTCCCGACGCCCGAATCGAGGCGTCAAGTGAAAAGAAAAACTTTTCAATATACCAAAAATAACTGCGAATAACACCCTTTTGAAACCTGAGGCACGCCCATGAACCAAGGTCTTCACCAACCCGGAGAGTTCCGTGACAACTGCGGGTTCGGCCTGATCGCCCATATGGAGGGTCAGGCCAGCCACGACCTGCTGCAGACCGCCATCGAGTCTCTGACCTGCATGACCCATCGCGGCGGCATCGCCGCCGACGGCAAGACCGGCGACGGCTGCGGCCTGCTGCTGAAGATGCCCGAGGCCTTCATGCGCGAGGTGGCCCGGGAGTCGCTGGGCGTGGAGCTCGGCGAGCGCTTCGCGGTGGGCGCGATCTTCCTGCCCGACGACGACGCCCGCGAGGCCCATGCCCGCGACACCCTGGAGGCCGAGCTGCGGGCCAGGGGCCTCGAGGTGCTGGGCTGGCGCGAGGTGCCGGTGGATGCCGGCGTCTGCGGCCCGATGGCGCTGGAGTGCCTGCCGCGGATCCGCCAGCTGTTCGTCGCCCCCGGCGAGGCCGGCGCCGAGACCTTCGACGTCGACCTCTTCATGGCCCGGCGCCGCGCCGAGCAGGCCCTGCGCGACGACGAGGACTTCTACGTCTGCTCGCTGTCCGCCGAGGTGGTCTCCTACAAGGGGCTGGTGATGCCGGTGGACCTGCCGGCCTTCTACCGGGACCTGGGCGATCCGCGCCTGGAGACCGCCATCTGCGTCTTCCACCAGCGCTTCTCCACCAACACCGCGCCGCGCTGGCCGCTGGCCCAGCCGTTCCGGCTGATGGCCCACAACGGCGAGATCAACACCATCCAGGCCAACCGCGGCTGGGCCAACTCGCGCAAGGAGAACTTCGCCAGCGAGCGCCTGCCGGACATCGCCGAGCTCGACGAGATCGTCAACACCACCGGTTCCGACTCCTCGAGCATGGACAACATGCTCGAGGTGCTGCTCACCGGCGGCATGGACCTGCACCGGGCGGTACGCATGATGGTGCCGCCGGCCTGGCAGAACGTCGAGATCATGGACGGCGACCTGCGCGCCTTCTACGAGTACAACTCCATGCACGTGGAGCCCTGGGACGGTCCCGCCGGGGTGGTCATGACCGACGGCCGCCAGGCGCTGTGCATGCTCGACCGCAACGGCCTGCGCCCGGCGCGCTGGGTGATCACCCGCAACGGCTACATCACCCTGGCCTCCGAGATCGGCACCTACGACTACAAGCCCGAGGACGTGGTGGCCAAGGGCCGCGTCGGCCCGGGGCAGATCCTGGCCGTGGACACCGAGACCGGCGAGGTGCTGCACACCGAGGACATCGACTCGCGCCTCAAGTCCGCCTACCCCTACAAGCGCTGGCTCAAGCAGGAGGCCAGCTACCTGGAGTCCGCGCTCACCGAGCTGGCGCGCTTCCAGAACATGGATGCCGACGCCCTGGCGGTGCAGCAGAAGATGTTCCAGGTCAGCTTCGAGGAGCGCGACCAGGTGCTGCGCCCGCTGGCCGAGAGCGGCCAGGAGGCGGTGGGCTCCATGGGCGACGACACGCCCATGGCGGTGCTGTCCGGCAAGCACCGGCTGCTGACCGACTACTTCCGCCAGAAGTTCGCCCAGGTCACCAACCCGGCCATCGACCCGTTGCGCGAGTCGATCGTGATGTCGCTGGAGAGCTGCATCGGTGCCGAGCGCAACGTCTTCAAGGCGACGCCGGAGCATGCCCACCGGCTGATCCTGACCACCCCGGTGCTGTCGCCGCGCAAGTTCAGCGCCCTGGTGACCCACGAGGATCCGGCCTTTGTCAGCCACACCCTGTCGCTGGCCTACGACCCCGAGGTCACCGGCCTCAAGGGCGCCCTCCAGGCGCTGTGCGCCGAGGCCGAGCAGGCCGCCCGCGACGGCAAGGTGCTGCTGGTGCTCTCCGACGCCGAGTTGCAGAAGGGGCAGCTGCCCATCCATGCCGCCCTGGCGGTGGGCGCCGTCCACCATCACCTGGGTCGCCTGGCGCTGCGCCCGCGGGTCAACCTGATCGTCGAGACTGGCTATGCCCGGGACGCCCACCAGATGGCGGTGCTGTTCGGCGTGGGCGCCACCGCGGTCTACCCGTGGCTGGCCTACCAGGTCATGGCCGACATGCATCGCACCGGCGAGCTGGTCGGCAACCCGGCCGACGCCCGGGAGAACTACCGCAAGGGCCTGCAGAAGGGGCTGTTCAAGATCCTCTCCAAGATGGGCATCTCGACCCTGGCCTCCTACCGCGGCTCGCAGCTGTTCGAGGCGGTGGGCCTGGCCTCCGAGGTCATGGAGATGTGCTTCACCGGCATGGCCTCGCGCATCGAGGGCACCGGCTTCGCCGAGCTGCAGCTGCAGCAGGAGCTGCTGGCCAAGACGGCCTGGACGCCGCGCAAGGGCATCTCCCACGGCGGCCTGATGAAGTACGTCCACGGCCACGAGTACCACGCCTACAACCCGGACGTGGTCAAGGCTCTGCAGGAGGCGGTGCAGGAGGGCGACTACGCCAAGTGGAAGAAGTTCGCCGCGCTGGTCAACGAGCGCGACCCGGCCACCATCCGCGACCTGCTGCGGCTCAAGCCCGCCGAGACGGCGCTGTCCCTCGACGAGGTGGAGCCCGTGGAGGACCTGCTGCCGCGCTTCGACAGCGCCGGCATGTCCCTGGGCGCCCTGTCGCCGGAGGCTCACGAGGCCCTGGCTCAGGCCATGAACGAGGCCGGCGGTCGCTCCAACTCCGGCGAGGGTGGCGAGGACCCGGCCCGCTACGGCACCATCCGCTCCTCCAAGATCAAGCAGATCGCCTCCGGGCGCTTCGGCGTCACCCCGGCCTACCTGGCCAACGCCGAGGTGCTGCAGATCAAGGTGGCCCAGGGCGCCAAGCCCGGCGAGGGCGGCCAGCTGCCCGGCGGCAAGGTCAACCAGCTGATCGCCCGGCTGCGCTACTCGGTGCCCGGCGTGACCCTGATCTCGCCGCCGCCGCACCACGACATCTATTCCATCGAGGACCTGGCGCAGCTGATCTTCGACCTCAAGCAGGTCAACCCGGACGCCCAGGTGTCGGTGAAGCTGGTCTCCGAGCCCGGCATCGGCACCATCGCCACCGGCGTGGCCAAGGCCTACGCCGACCTGATCACCGTGTCCGGCTATGACGGCGGCACCGCGGCCAGCCCGCTGACCTCGATCAAGCATGCCGGCAGCCCCTGGGAGCTGGGCCTGCCCGAGGTGCATCAGGCGCTGCGCATCAACGGCCTGCGCGACAAGATCCGCCTGCAGACCGACGGCGGCCTGAAGACCGGCCTGGACGTGATCAAGGCGGCGATCCTCGGCGCCGAGAGCTTCGGCTTCGGCACCGCGCCCATGGTGGCGCTGGGCTGCAAGTACCTGCGCATCTGCCACCTCAACAACTGCGCCACCGGCGTGGCCACCCAGCACCAGTACCTGCGCGACGAGCATTTCCGCGGCACCGTGGACATGGTCAAGCACTACTTCCGCTTCATCGCCGAGGAGGTGCGCGAGCTGATGGCGATGCTGGGCGTGGCCCGGCTCACCGACCTGATCGGGCGCACCGACCTGCTCGAGGCGATCGAGGGCGTGACCGACTCCCAGCGCCGGCTCGACCTGTCGCCGCTGATGACCAACGACTTCGTGCCGGCCGAGGCGCCGCAGTTCTGCGCGGTCAGCCGCAACGCGCCCCACGACCCGGGTGCCAAGAACCAGGAGGTGCTCGAAGCGCTGAAGACGGCCATCGAGGACCGGTCCGGCGGCGAGTTCGAGTTCGCCATCACCAACTGCGACCGCTCCGTGGGCGCCCTGGCTTCCGGGGTGATCGCCAAGCGCTACGGCGAGGCGGGCCTCGAGGATGCCCCGGTGACCGCCCGCTTCCGCGGCGTGGCCGGCCAGAGCTTCGGGGTGTGGAACGCCCGCGGCCTCAACCTCTACCTGGAGGGCGATGCCAACGACTACGTCGGCAAGGGCATGAACGGCGGCCAGGTGGTGGTCGTGCCGCCCCGCGAGAGCCGCTTCGAGAGCCACAAGACGGCGATCGTCGGCAACACCTGCCTGTACGGCGCCACCGGCGGCAAGCTGTTCGCCGCCGGCACCGCCGGCGAGCGCTTCGGGGTGCGCAATTCCGGCGCCCAGGCGGTGATCGAGGGCGCCGGCGACCACTGCTGCGAGTACATGACCGGCGGCCTGGTCACCGTACTCGGCGAGACCGGCGTCAACTTCGGCGCCGGCATGACCGGCGGCTTCGCCTACGTGCTCGACGAGGACCGCACCTTCGTCGACAAGTACAACCATGAACTGGTGGAGATCCACCGCGTCAACACCGAGGCCATGGAGGCCCATCGGCGACACCTGAGGGAGATCATCGAGGAGTTCGTCGCGCAGACCGGCTCGCAGCGCGGCCGTGACATCCTCGAGGACTTCAGCGACTTCATCCGCCACTTCTGGCTGGTGAAGCCCAAGGCGGCGAGCCTCGCCAGCCTGCTGGACGAATCCCGTCGGCGTCCCGAGTAAGCCTGCAGAGAGGAGAGAACAACATGGCCAACCGTTTGAGCAACGACTTCCAGTTCATCGACGTGGGGCGCCAGGATCCGGAGAAGAAGCCGGCGCGCACCCGGGCACGGCAGTTCGCCGAGATCTACGAGCCGTTCCAGCCCCAGGAGGCGGCGGCCCAGGCGCACCGCTGCCTGCACTGCGGCAACCCCTACTGCGAGTGGAAGTGCCCGGTGCACAACTACATTCCCAACTGGCTGCAGCTGGTCAGCGAGGGCAACATCCTGGAGGCCGCCGAGCTCTCCCACCGCACCAACTCGCTGCCCGAGGTGTGCGGCCGGGTCTGCCCCCAGGATCGGCTCTGCGAGGGCGACTGCACCCTCAACGACGGCTTCGGCGCGGTGACCATCGGCTCGGTGGAGAAGTACATCACCGACACCGCCTTCGCCATGGGCTGGCGCCCGGACATGTCCAAGGTCGCCTGGACCGACAAGAAGGTGGCGATCGTCGGCGCCGGCCCGGCCGGGCTCGGCTGCGCGGACATCCTGGTGCGCAACGGTGTCAAGCCGGTGGTGTTCGACCGCTATCCAGAAATAGGTGGGCTGCTGACCTTCGGCATTCCCGAGTTCAAGCTCGAGAAGACCGTGATGGAACGCCGTCGCGCCGTCTTCGAGGAGATGGGCGTGGAGTTCTGCCTGGGCGTGGAGATCGGCAAGGACATGGCGTTCGACCAGCTGCTGGAGGAATATGACGCCGTCTTCCTGGGCATGGGCACCTACAAGTACATGGAAGGGGGCTTCCCCGGCGAGGACCTGCCGGGCGTCCACAAGGCGCTGGATTACCTGATCGCCAACGTCAATCACTGCCTGGGCTTCGAGAAGGACCCGGCGGACTACGTCTCCCTGGAAGGCCAGAAGGTGGTGGTGCTGGGCGGCGGCGACACCGCCATGGACTGCAACCGCACCGCCATCCGCCAGGGCGCGGCCGCGGTGACCTGCGCCTATCGCCGCGACGAGGAGAACATGCCCGGTTCGCGCAAGGAGGTGGCCAACGCCCGGGAGGAGGGCGTGGAGTTCCTGTTCAACCGCCAGCCGGTGGCGGTGGTCGGCGAGGACAAGGTGGAGGGCATCAAGGTCGTCCGCACCCGCCTCGGCGAGCCCGACGAGAACGGCCGCCAGCGCCCCGAGGTGGTGCCCGGCTCCGAGGAGGTGGTGCCCGCCGATGCCGTGGTCATCGCCTTCGGCTTCCAGCCGAGCCCGGCGCCCTGGTTCGAGACCGTGGGCATCGAGCTCGACGAGCGGGGCCGGGTCAAGGCCCCCGAGCACGGCGCCTACGCCTTCCAGACCACCAACGAGAAGATCTTCGCCGGCGGCGACATGGTGCGCGGCTCCGACCTGGTGGTCACCGCGGTGTTCGAAGGCCGCCAGGCCGGCGAGGGCATCCTCGACTACCTGGAGGTGTAAGGCGCGGGCTTCGGTCCTCGGGCCTCGGGCTACGAGCGATACGGTGCTTCTATCCTGGCCGAGGTTCGAGGTTCGAGGTTCGAGGTTCGAGGTGCGAAGTGCGAGGTGCGAGGTGCGAGGTGCGAGGTGCGAGGCGGCCCGTCCGGTGGGACCGTTCGTTGGGACGGTTTCCCGGGAGCTGGAACGAGCCCGGAAAGCCGCCGCGCAAGCCTTTAGCCGAGCGCTGAGGCGGAGCGAAGCGGCGCGCGGCGCTCGCCAGGGATGGCGAGCGAGCCTTGCCCGTGAGGGATTATGTTGTAAGGCGACGCGCAGCCGCGAGCGGGGCATCAGGGCTTCGCTCGGCGTGGCGCCGGCGGCGGCTTACCGGGCGTGGCTCCGCAAGTGCTTGGCGCCACGGCTACCCTTGGCGCTTGGCCGCCAAATTGAGCCATTGGTCGTATTCTGCTACGCTGTCGTCCCATCCTGGCGCGGCTTCCTGCCGGGCCTACCGATCACGTTTCGACAGGTTCTCCATGACACGATATATCTTCGTGACCGGCGGCGTTGTGTCCTCACTCGGCAAGGGCATCGCGTCGGCTTCGCTGGCGGCGATTCTCGAGGCGCGTGGCCTCAAGGTCACCATGCTCAAGCTCGATCCCTACATCAACGTGGATCCGGGCACCATGAGTCCCTTCCAGCATGGCGAGGTGTTCGTCACCGAGGATGGGGCCGAGACCGACCTGGACCTCGGGCACTACGAGCGCTTCATCCGCACGAAGATGACCCAGGCCAACAACTTCACCACCGGTCGCGTCTACGAGCACGTGCTGCGCAAGGAGCGCCGCGGCGACTACCTGGGCGGCACCGTCCAGGTGATCCCGCACATCACCGACGAGATCAAGCGTCGCGTCTATGAGGGCGGCAAGGGCTTCGACGTGGCCCTGGTCGAGATCGGCGGCACCGTGGGCGACATCGAATCGCTGCCCTTCCTGGAGTCGATCCGCCAGATCCGCAGCGAGCTGGGCGCCAGCCGGGCGATCTTCATGCACCTGACCCTGGTGCCCTATATCAAGACCGCCGGCGAGACCAAGACCAAGCCGACCCAGCACAGCGTCAAGGAGCTGCGCTCCATCGGCATCCAGCCGGATATCCTGATCTGCCGCAGCGAGGTCGAGCTGGAGGAGAGCGAGCGGCGCAAGATCGCCCTGTTCACCAACGTCGAGGAACGGGCGGTCATCCCGCTGCAGGACGCCGACACCATCTACCGCATCCCGCTGATGCTCCACGAGCACGGCCTCGACGAGATCGTCTGCGACAAGCTGCGCCTGGAGGCCGGTCAGGCCGACCTGGCCGAGTGGATCGGCGTGCTCGACGCCAAGCTCAACCCGCTCAAGTCGATCAACATCGCCATGGTCGGCAAGTACATGGAGCTGCTCGACGCCTACAAGTCGCTCAACGAGGCGCTGGTGCATGCCGGCATCCAGAGCCGCATCAAGGTCAACGTCGACTACGTCGACTCCGAGGACATCGAGCGTCACGGCCCCGAGCGGCTGGCCGGCAAGGACGCCATCCTGGTGCCCGGCGGCTTCGGCGAGCGCGGCGTGGAAGGCAAGATCGCCACCGCCCGCTTCGCCCGGGAGAACGGCATTCCGTATCTCGGCATCTGCCTGGGCATGCAGGTCGCGGTCATCGAGTTCGCCCGCCACGTGGCCGGCTGGAGCGACGCCAACTCCACCGAGTTCACCCACGACACCCAGCACCCGGTGGTGGGCCTGATCACCGAGTGGCTGAACCCGGAAGGCAAGATCGAGCTGCGCGACGAGGCCTCCGACCTGGGCGGCACCATGCGCCTGGGCGGCCAGGTCTGCCAGCTGGCGGCCGGCTCGAAGGCCCGCGAGGCCTACGGCGCCGAGGAGATCGTCGAGCGCCACCGCCATCGCTTCGAGGTCAACGACCAGTTCGTCGCCGACCTGGAGCAGGCCGGCCTGGTGGTGTCCGGCAAGAGCGTCGACAACTCCCTGGTGGAGATGGTCGAGCTGCCCGACCACCCCTGGTTCGTGGCCTGCCAGTTCCACCCGGAGTTCACCTCCACCCCGCGTGACGGCCACCCGCTGTTCACCGGCTTCGTCAATGCGGCCCTGGCACACAAGGCGGCTCGCGTCCGCGCCCAGGCCGCCCCCCAGGAGTGAGCCCCATGTCCGCCCCGGATCGCCTGATCGATGTCGCCGGCCTCCGGGTCGGCAATCACCGGCCGCTGACCCTGTTCGGCGGCATGAACGTGCTGGAGTCCCGCGAGCTGGCCCTCGAGGTGGCCGAGGCCTATGTCGAGGTCACCGGCCGGCTGGGCATGCCCTACGTGTTCAAGGCCAGCTTCGACAAGGCCAATCGCAGCTCCATCCACTCCTTCCGCGGCCCCGGCCTGGAGAAGGGCCTGGAGATACTGGCCGAGGTGAAGGAGCGCCACCGGGTGCCGGTCATCACCGACATCCACGAGCCCTGGCAGGCGGCCCCCGCGGCCGAGGTGGCCGACGTCATCCAGCTGCCGGCCTTCCTGGCCCGCCAGACCGACCTGGTGGTGGCGATGGCCGAGACCGGCGCGGTGATCAACATCAAGAAGCCGCAGTTCCTGGCGCCCCACGAGATGCGCCATATCCTGCGCAAGTGCGAGGAGGCCGGCAACGATCGGCTGATCCTCTGCGAGCGCGGCACCAGCTTCGGCTACAACAACCTGGTGGTCGACATGCTGGGCTTCGGTGACATGAAGGCCACCGGCTACCCCTTGCTGTTCGACGTGACCCATGCCCTGCAGCGCCCCGGCGGGCGTGCCGACAGCGCCGACGGGCGCCGCGCCCAGGTCGCCGAGCTGGCCCGGGCCGGGGTGGCCGTGGGGCTGGCCGGGGTGTTCCTGGAGTCCCATCCGGATCCGGACAACGCCAAGTGCGACGGCCCCTGCGCCCTGCCGCTCGACAGGCTCGAGCCCTTCCTCGCCCAGCTCAAGGCCCTGGACGACCTGGTGAAGGGCTTCCCTCCGCTCGAGATTTCCTGATTCCCCGCAACGCTGACACGCTAAGGACGAGACAACATGACCAAGATCGTCGATATCCGCGCCCTCGAGGTGCTCGACTCCCGCGGCAACCCCACCGTGCAGGCCGAGGTGCGCCTGGAAAGCGGTGCGGTCGGCTGTGCCTGCGCCCCGAGCGGGGCGTCGACCGGTTCCCGTGAGGCCCTCGAGCTGCGTGACGGCGACAAGGGCCGTTACCTGGGCAAGGGCGTGCTGAAAGCCGTGGAGGCCGTCAACGGCGCCATCCGCGAGCGTCTCATCGGCATGGACGCCCGGGATCAGCGAGGCCTGGACAACGCCATGCTCGAGCTCGACGGCACCGACAACAAGGCGGGGCTTGGCGCCAACGCCATCCTCGCCGTGTCCCTGGCCGCGGCCCGGGCGGCCGCCAACGCCAAGGGCATGCCGCTCTACGCCCATATCGCCGAGCTCTACGGCCAGCCCGGGCAGTACCGCATGCCGGTGCCGATGATGAACATCCTCAACGGCGGCGAGCATGCCGACAACAACGTCGACATCCAGGAGTTCATGATCCAGCCGGTGGGCGCGCCGAGCTTCCGCGAGGGCCTGCGCATGGGCGCCGAGGTCTTCCACGCCCTGAAGAAGGTGCTGGCCGCCCGCGGCCTGTCCACCTCGGTGGGCGATGAGGGCGGCTTCGCCCCCAACCTGGCCTCCAACGCCGAGGCCCTGGCGGTGATCAAGCAGGCGGTCGCCGACGCCGGCTACGCGCTGGGCGCCGACATCACCCTGGCCCTGGACTGCGCCTCCTCCGAGTTCTACCGGGACGGCCAGTACCAGCTGTCCGGCGAGGGCAAGTCCTTCGACGCCGCCGGCTTCGCCGATTACCTGGTCGAGCTGTGCGACCAGTACCCGATCGTCTCCATCGAGGACGGCATGGACGAGTCCGACTGGGACGGCTGGAAGGCGCTGACCGACAAGCTCGGCGACCGCGTCCAGCTGGTCGGCGACGACCTCTTCGTCACCAACACCAGGATCCTCAAGCGCGGCATCGACGAAAAGATCGGCAACTCCATCCTGATCAAGTTCAACCAGATCGGCTCGCTGTCCGAGACCCTGGACGCCATCCGCATGGCCCAGGACGCCGGCTTCACCGCGGTGATCTCGCATCGCTCCGGCGAGACCGAGGACACCACCATCGCCGACCTGGCGGTGGGCACCGCCGCCGGCCAGATCAAGACCGGCTCGCTGTGCCGCTCCGACCGGGTCGCCAAGTACAACCGCCTGCTGGTGGTCGAGCAGGAGCTCGGCGAGCGGGTGGACTACCCGGGGCGCAGTGCCATCAAGGGCCAGTAAGCGCCTGCGGCACTGTCCCGTGTAGGAAATCGCCTACACGTGACCGGCGAGATGTGTGACATCTGCCCTGAGATACCGGCGCCCCTGGGGCGTCGGTATTTTTTTATCTTTCTGATTCTAAAGAGTTATTTTCCTTTCTGCCGAGGCCGGGCGGGGCGTTCCAGGCGCAGGGGCCCGGTTGAGAAGTCTCGCAGGGCTGCCAGAATGGTAAGCGGGACAAGGGAGAGAGGATCTCTCCCGGCAGGATGCCACGGGATGCAGTCTCGAGCGTGCGCGGTGCGACAGGACGTCGTTCCCGGGCAGGGAAATCGCTCAAGGAGTTCGGGCGGAGGGAACCGCTCAAGGAGAGCTAGGAGCGGGCGGCCTTCGGGCCGCCTTCTTTCGCTAGGTGTTCTCCTTCAACGCAGCGCGAAAACGGCGACGCCGAATGTCGGGAGACATTCGGCGTCGTCGTGTCGGCGGTCCCGAGCCGGGTTCAGCGTTCCAGCTGCTCCAGCTTGCCGGCCTTGCCGTCCCACTCCTCGGCGTCGGCCGGCGGGTCCTTCTTCTCGGTGATGTTGGGCCAGACCTCCGCCAGCTCGGCGTTGATCTCGATGAACTGTTCCTGTCCTTCCGGCAACTCGTCCTCGGAATAGATCGCCTCGGCCGGGCACTCGGGCTCGCACAGCGCGCAATCGATGCACTCGTCGGGGTGGATCACCAGGAAGTTGGGGCCTTCGTAGAAGCAGTCCACCGGGCAGACCTCGACACAGTCGGTGTACTTGCACTTGATGCAGTTCTCGGTGACGACGAATGTCATGTCAGTCTCCCTTCCTCGGGGCCGGGGGTGCGCCGCGGCCGATCGGTCTCGTAAGTTGAAATAAAGTTATAAAAACTTTTGCTTTTATAATATGTTGAACTTGGTCGAACCATTCTAGTCGGCCCGCCGCATGGCCCGCAAGCCATGGGGCCCGCGTTCACAGGCTCTCCTGCCAGTGGTACAGCCATTCCAGCGCCTGGCGAGGCGTCAGCTCGTCCAGTGTCAGGCCGGACAGGCTCTCCACCACCGGGTGCGGAGCACTGGCGAAGAGATCGGCCTGCTGGGGCGCCGGGCCCCCGTCCGGGGCCGTGGCCTCGCCGCGCTGACCCTGGTCGACCTCCTGCTGTTCCAGGGTGGCGAGCTTCTCCCGGGCTCGCGAGATCACGCCCTGGGGCACGCCGGCGAGCTGAGCCACCTGCAGGCCATAGCTCTGGCTGGCGGGGCCGTCCTCCACCCGGTGCATGAAGACGATCCCCTCGCGATGCTCGGCCGCCGTGAGGTGCACGTTGGCGACCCCGGCGGCCTGCTCGGCGAGGGCGGTCATCTCGAAGTAGTGGGTGGCGAACAGCGTGAAGGCCCGGGTGCGGGTCAGGTGCTCGGCGCTGGCCCAGGCCAGCGACAGGCCGTCGAAGGTGCTGGTGCCGCGGCCGATCTCGTCCATCAGCACCAGGCTCCGCTCGCTGGCGTTGTGCAGGATGTTGGCGGTCTCGGTCATCTCGACCATGAAGGTGGAGCGCCCGCCGGCCAGGTCGTCCGAGGAGCCGATGCGGGTGAAGATGCGATCCACCGGGCCGATCGCGGCGGCGTCGGCGGGCACGAAGCTGCCGGTATGGGCGAGCAGGGTGATCAGCGCGGCCTGGCGCATGTAGGTGGACTTGCCGCCCATGTTGGGGCCGGTGATGACCAGCATGCGCCGCTCGTCGTCCATGACCAGGTCGTTGGGCACGAAGGGCGCCTCGCTGACCCGCTCGACCACCGGATGGCGGCCGCCGCGGATGTCGAGGCCCGGCGCCTCGGGCAGCGCCGGGCGCACGAAGTCCAGGGCGCGGGCCCGCTCGGCGAGCGCCGCCAGCACGTCCAGGGCGGCCAGCGCCTGGCCGGTCGCCTGCAGCGGGCCGAGCTCGGCGTTCAGGTCGTCGAGCAGGCTCTCGTAGAGCAGCTTCTCCCGGGCCAGGGCGCGGGACTTGGCCGACAGGGCCTTGTCCTCGAACTCCTTGAGTTCGGGGATGATGAAGCGCTCGGCGTTCTTGAGCGTCTGGCGGCGGATGTAGTCCGCCGGGGCCTCCCGGGCCTGGGCCCGGGGGATCTCGATGTAGTAGCCGTGGACCCGGTTGTAGCCGACCTTGAGGCCGGGCAGCCCGGTGCGCTCGCGCTCCCGGGCCTCCAGCCGGACCAGGTAGTCGCCGGCATGCTCGGCCAGGCCGCGGTGCTCGTCGAGCTCGGCGTCGAAGCCCTCGGCGATCACGCCGCCGTCGCGGATCACCACCGGCGGGTTCTCCACCAGCGACCGGGCCAGGGTGTCGGCGAGTTCCGGGTAGGGGCGGATATGCCGCTTGAGGTCGTCCAGGGCGGTGCCGTCATCAAAGCCGGCCAGCTCGGCCTCGAGGTCGGGCAGGGCGGCCAGGGCATCGCGCAGTCGCGCCAGGTCCCGGGGGCGGGCGCTGTAGAGCGCCACCCGGGCGAGGATGCGCTCCACGTCGCCGATGGCCTTGAGGGTCTCGGCCAGCGGCTCGAAGCCGTCGCGGTCGAGCAGGGCGGCCACCGCCGCCTGGCGGGCGCCGACCCGGTCGCGGTCACGCAGCGGGCGGTTGAGCCAGCGCTTGAGCAGCCGCGAGCCCATGGCGGTGGCGGTGGTGTCGAGCACGCTGGCCAGGGTGTTGTCGACGCCGCCGCCCAGGTTGACGTCGATCTCCAGGTTGCGCCGGCTGGCGGCGTCGATGACCACGGCGTCGTCGCGGTTCTCCACCCCGATGGCGGTCACGTGGGGCAGCCGCGAGCGCTGGGTGTCGCGGGCATAGTCCACCAGCACCCCGGCGGCGGTGATGGCGGCCTCCAGGTGGGCGCAGCCGAAGCCGCGCAGGTCGGCGACGCCGAACTGGTCGCACAGGGTGCGGCTGGCCGACTCGAGGTCGAACAGCCAGTCGTTCTGGCGGCGCAGGCCGCGGCGGTCTTCCAGGGCGGCGGGCAGGGCGAGGCTCTCCGGCACCAGCAGTTCCGCCGGGTCGAGGCGGGTCAGCTCGGCCAGCGCCTCGCTCTCGCCCTCCACCTCGAGCACGCTGAAGCGTCCGCTGGACAGCTCCAGCCAGGCCAGGCCCCAGCGCTCGCCGGCCGGGTGCAGGGCGACCAGCAGGTTGTCGCGACGCGCGTCGAGCAGGGCCTCGTCGTAGAGGGTGCCGGGGGTGACGATGCGCACCACCTTGCGCTCCACCGGGCCCTTGGCGGCCGCCGGATCGCCCATCTGCTCGCAGATGGCCACCGACTCGCCGGCGGCGACCAGCCGGGCCAGGTAGCTCTCGGCGCTGTGGTAGGGCACGCCGGCCATGGGGATCGGCTGCCCCGCCGACTGGCCGCGCTGGGTGAGGGTGATATCGAGCAGCGCCGCGGCGCGTTTGGCATCGTCGTAGAAGAGTTCGTAGAAGTCCCCCATGCGATAGAAGAGCAGCACCTCGGGGTGCTCGCGCTTGATCTTCAGGTACTGGGCCATCATCGGCGTATGGCTGGGCTTCGCGCGGGAGGCCACGTCGTTCATGGGATCTCGGGCTTTCCTTGAAATTCGTGGGGCATCAGTGGGGCAAAAGCGCCGGCATTCTGCATCTCGGTCCAGATCCTGGCCGCCTCGTCCTGGCTCTCGCTGTCGATCCACCGGGCGTAGACCTTGACCAGCATCGAGTAGTCCTTGTGCCCCATCTGCTTGGCGATGAAGGCAAGGTTACCATGAGCCGTGAGCGACCAGCACGCGTAGGTGTGGCGGGTCTGGTAGGGCCGGCGGTGGCGCACCCCGGCCCGCTTCATGATCTTGGTGACCTTGGCGTGCCAGCTGTGCGGGTTGAACCAGCGGTTGATCAGCGGCTGGCGCGCCTGGACGGTCGGGCTGAGCAGTGGCACCAGCGTCTCGGTACGGCTCTGGTGGCGCGTCAGGGCCACAGGGACGGATTCCGGATCGAGGTGGGCCGTCATGTCGGAGAGCTGGCGCGCGGCCTCCAGGGCCGGAGGCAAGAGCCAGATGACGCGGTCGCGTCCCTCTTTGGTCTTGGGCACCTTGAGCTCGTTGCGGCGGGTCACGGATCGGCGCACGGTCAGGCAGCCGCGTTTGAGGTCGACATCCTCCCTGGCCAGGCCGCACAGCTCGCCGGGGCGCAGGCCGGTGTAGACGGCGATGGTGACGGCGGCCACGTCCTGCGGGTGCAGGCAGCCGCGCTCGATCAGCTGGCGGAACTCGCCCTGGGTGAACGGGTCGGGCTCGGCATCCTCGGCGCGAATCCGCTCGGCCGCGGCGGCCAGGTCCTGGTCGGTGTAACCGTTGATGCGCAGCCAGGCGAAGAATCCGTTGGCCACGGCCAGGTAGTGGTTGGCGGTGGAGACCTGGCGGGTGGCGACCAGTTCGCCGCGCATCAGCTGCACATCCTCGGGGGTGAGCGTGGCCACGATCAGGTCTTTACCCAGGCTCTCGACCACGGCATCCAGCGCAGTTCTGTAGCGGCCCTCGGTGTCCTCGGTGATGTCGACGCCCTTGAGCTCGAGATAGCGCTCTGCCGCCTCGCCGAGGCGGGCATTGCGCAGGCGCTTGGCGCCCCGGGCATGTTTGGAGCCGGGGAACCATTCGGCATAGTCGAAGGTTCCGACCTTGATCGCGTGGACCACGGCGGCCCGCTGCTGGGCCGCGTGCTTGATGTTCGCCTTGGTCGGCGTGAGGCCCAGGCTCTCCCGGCAGCGCTTGCCGTGCCACATGAACCAGATGCGCAGGCTGGGGCCGTGCACCTCGACGCCCGGGTGCTTGGCGATCAGGGCACGTAGGGCCTGGCTCAGGCCCTCAGCGGCAGGCTCTCGACCCACTTATCGATCTCCTCGACGTTGTAGAAAATCCGCCCGTCCGGCGCCTTGCGCCACACCCGGCCCTCCGGCCAGGTGCCGTCCTTGCGCTTGTGGTCGACGGCGCTCTCCGAGTACCCGAACAGCTCGGCGACCTTCTTCTTGAGCACCCACTTGTTGCGTGCCATATCAGTCTCCCGTGTGTCGGCGGCCGCCGTGGCCCCGCCCGGGGCCTGCCCGCCATTCCTGCTCTTCATCGATCCAGGCACGGTCCTTCTGTGCGCGTCGATTCTCCACGATCTCCTTCACCTCCGGCATCGCGGCGATCTGGCGCAGCCGGCCGAGCTCCTGCTGCTGGCGCTGGATGATGCCGCCGGCGACCTCGGCCACCTGCCAGCAGTCCTCCGGCCGCTCACCGTTCTGCCGCACCTTGCCGAGCCCGTAGCAGCCGCCGCAGGGGTTGGCCTTGTTGCCCTTGATGGCGTCGCGGCCGGTACCCAGGCAGAGCGAGCAGTCGTCGGCGGCGAGTGGGCGCCAGTTCTTCTCCCAGTCCTCCATCGTGGTCAGGCTTTCCGTGACCCGGTCGAGATCCTGGTAGACCACCAGCTGCTGGCCCTCGAGCGGCCCCGATCCCCAGTAGGTGGTGACCTGGCCATACCGCCCGCCATGCTGCCGGTGGGTGTGGGTGGGTTGGGTCACTGGCCATTCCCCCTCTGCTGGCGCTCTCGCTTGGCAACACCTGCCCGCCGCTGGCGCTCACCGGCCAGGGCCGGCCACGATTCACGGATGACTCGCTGGGCGCCTGGAGATGCCGCGCCGAGCTTGATCAGCTCGTGCCGGGCATCGTGGAGCAGGCGCGCCAGGTGGTCGCGCTGGGCGGCGAGCTGGGCATTGGTCGGCCGGTTCATCGCGAGACCTCCCCGGCCGTGCCGGCCTGCTCGCCTCGGACGCGACGCAGTTCCTGCACATCCTCGAATTCGGCTCGAATGTTCATCTGGTCCGGGTGGCACCGGGCGCGCTCGAAGCCCCACCAGAAGCCTTGGCGAAACTGCTCGGCATCCCGGCGGGCGAGGGAGGTGGTGGGCGTCGTAGCCAGGATCTCATCGCAGCTTGCAATCATCGTGTCGAAGTCAGGGGTTGCCTCAATGACGGCATCCCTGGCTTTACCGAGGCGGTCTGTCAGCCGCTCCACATGCGCCGCCAGGGCGTCGCGTTCTGCCTCGGCCGCCTCGGCTCTGGCCTTCCATCCGTTCGCGACTGCTAGCAGTCCGGTATAGCTGTTGTCGCTCATGATTCCTCCCCGCCCCGCAGGGCCTTCAGTCGCTCGATCTCTTCCAGGGCCTGGCGCCCGCGCACGAGGTGGCCGCACCAGTGTTGGACGTAGGCCTGGCCATCGTTCCCATGGCCACAGCAGGCGTTCATGACGATGCTCTCGGGCAGGGTGCCGAGGCAGGCGTCGTGCCCCTCCGGGGTGCCGTGCTTTCCGCAGTGGCCGCAGGCGCGACCCCGCCAGGTGTCGACGGTGGGTTCCCGGGTGTCGCAGTAGACCCAGTGCTGGCGCAGGGCATCCCATTCGATGGGGTGGCCGCGCAGGTGGCCGGTGGCTGTCATGATTTCTCCTCGGTCCGGTCAACCTTCGACTCCGAGCAGACAGGGCCGGCGAACCAGTCTTTGTCGCCGCACTTCACGCAGCGCTCACCTTCTCCGGTCTCCCAGTCCCATTCGTGACGAGGGCCTTCTGCTTCCTCCGAGCGGTCGTGTTCGATGGCCTTGGTCCGGTCGGCGGTACGCCAGTCGGGCCAGGTGCGGCTCTCGTTCTTGGCGAGCTTGGCCTCGAGGGCGATGACGACCTCGGAGGCGGTGAAGCCGGCGCGCCAGGCGCCATCCAGGGCGAGCAGCACGACGTCGATCCACTCCTCCAGGTCGTGGGGCGCTTCTTCGATCTCGGTGAGTTCCTTGCGGATGTGGTCGACCACGCCTTGCTGGCGCTCGCCAGGGCCGAAGGCGCGCATCGAGAACGCGATCTGGCGCGTCAGGTGGTCAATCAGGCAGTAGCCCGGCTGTGCCACCGTGCGCTCCCGCAGCGCCTCCACGATCCGGAGCACGGTGGGCCAGCCCAGGGTGACGCCGCCGTCGTGATGGCGCTTCTTGGCCAGGGCCAGCAGCTTCTCCGGGTCAATGCCGGTGCGGGTGGCTGCGTCTAGTGCACCATGCTGCTCAGCCAGGGCTGCCTGACTGCTCTTCTCGGGGATGTCTCCGATGTGCTCTCCACTCATGGTCATGCGCTCCACCTCTTCGTTTCATGGCCGACCACGCCCTCGCGCTGCAGGGCGTAGATGGCCTCCATGTCGTCGCCATCGGCTCGTTCGATCAGCTGTCCGCCACGGCACCACCACGGGTGCGTCGTGACGACGATGTGCTCGCCGCCCTCCATGCGACGAATGACCCGCCGGACATGCTCGCGCTGCCGGGCCTGGGCGGCGTGGATGGTGCGAGACAGGTTTAACTCGTCCTCGAGCAGCGCGAGGCGCTGCTGCTCTCGCTGGATGCGGAGCCGCTGGGTTTCGAGGTCGGCGGTGATGGTGTCGGGATGGCGGGTCATGCCACAGCCCTCCCTGCTGGCGCCGGCATGAACCGGCGTTCGTGGGTGAAATTGGCCTCGACGTAGGCGCGGGCCAGCGGCGGGCAGACGGAGTTGCCGATCAGGCGCACCTGCTGGTACTTGGGCACGGCCCGACCGCCGGCCTCGGCGAACTGGTAGCCGTCCGGGAAGCCCTGGCCGGCGGAAAGTTCGTGGGGCTGGAGCATGCGCATGCCGATGTCGACGATGGCGTATTGCTCGCCGGACAGCGTGACGGTGACCAGGCCGAAACGGTCCCGGGTGGGCGTGGTGTGCAGCGGATCGGAGCAGGGCTGGCCAATCCCGCGGCCGTAGTACTTCACCAGGAAGGCGGCGACCGCGCCGACATGAGTGTCGCCGGCGCAGACCGTGGGCATGGGCTGGCGCGGATCTCGGCCACCCCGATCGCTGCCCTTGAGGTTCACCAGGCTGACGGCGACCAGGGCGTTGTGGTCAGTGGCGGTGATCGTCGGTAGCGGCTGGCGCAGGTCGGCACCGATCACGCCGGTATAGTGTTTGGCCAGGAACGCCGCCACCAGGTGCGCGCCGGCCGGCCGGGCTGCCTGAGTGATCGGGGCGATGAACGGGTCCTCGGCCTCGACGACGAAGCGCATCACGCCACGGGCGATTCGGCGCAGAGTGGCGTCCGCCAGAGGGCGGGCCCGGTCGAAGATCGATGGGCAAGGGATGCTCCAGTCGATGCAGCTGGCGGCGCTCTCCCAAGGAAGCAGCTTCCCGCGGCGGACGGCCAGCGAGGCAGGGTCGCCATGGGTCGGCGCCGGCCAGTGGAGGGGCAGGCCGTCACGCCGGGCACCGAGGATCAGGCGTTGGCGGATGGTCGGGGCGCCGTAATCGCAGGCACGCAGTATCCGCCAGTCCACCTCGTAGCCGTGGCGGCGCAGGGCACGGACGAAGCCCCGGAACGTCTCTCCCTTGCGCGCCGGGTCAGGCCGTGCCTTCCCATCCGCGCCCTTGATCAGCGGGCCCCAGTCGAGGAACTCCTCGACGTTCTCCAGGGCGATCACCCGCGGCTTCACCTTGGCCGCCCAGCGCGCGGCGACCCAGGCCAGGCCGCGCACCGACTTGGAAACCGGGCGTCCGCCCTTGGCCTTGCTGTGGTGGCGGCAGTCCGGGGAGAACCAGGCGAGGCCCACCGGCATGCCGTGGACGGCCTGCTCGGGGTCGATGTCCCACACGTCGGCCACGCTGTGCTCGGCGCCCGGGTGGTTGGCGGTGTGCACGGCGATGGCGGTGGCGTCGTGGTTGATGGCCAGGTCCACCGGGCGGCCCAGGGCCTGCTCGATGCCCTCGGAGGCGCCACCGCCGCCGGCGAAGTTATCGACCACGAGCTCGTGGCCAAAGAGGCTGAGGTTCGTCACAGGAGCATCCCTCCCTGGATGAGGGCCCTGGCCAGGGTGGCCAGGGCGCCGCCGGCGCCCAGCACCATGAGTGCATAGGCGGTGATCAGCTGGGCCCGGGCGATGGGCCCGAGGCGCAGCCACTCGTCGCTCTGGTGGCCCATGACCACGGCGATGTAGATCAGCACGCCGGCGGCCAGGGCGCCGAGGCAGACGAGGCCGAGCAGGGTGGTGGCTATCACTGGCCGCCCTCCCGGCCCAGCAGGGCCTCGCGGAACGGCCAGCGTCGATGACGGCGCCGCTGGAACGTGCGGTAGTTGGTGCCGACCCTCTCGCACAGATCGCGCAGCGTCATCGTCACGCGCCTGGGCGTCGTCGGGGGAGTGCGCAGGGCGTCGGCCGGGTGCATGCCGTAGAGGTGCACGCGGTACCAGAACGTCGAGTAGTTGACGCCGATGCTGGCGCAGATCTGGGCCCAGCACATCTGGTACTTGTCGCTCTTCGGGTGGGGCTGCTCGTCCGGCGCGGGGGCGTCGTCGGGCTCGCCCCGCGGCGTGTCGTCGAGGACCACGGCGCCGGAGCGAGCGGCGCCGATAGGGATGCGGTCGAGGGCGGTCAGCTGCATGGCGCGGCCTCCTGTCAGTCGTCGTCGCCGTCGCGGCGGCCGGTGATGAACTGCCACAGCCGCCAGAACGGCCAGGCGATGACGTAGCGGGCGGCGACGATCAGCCACCAGGCGCGGCGCTTGAGGTTTTTCCAGGTCATGAGGCCTCCTGCTGGCGCGCCCGGCGGGCGCGCCGCTTGCCGTGGATGTGGCGCCACTGCTGGCGCCGGTGCTCGGCGAACTGCACGGCTTGGCGGTGCAGCTCGGGGTGGTGCTCACGCATCCGGGCGTGGAGCGCCTGGGGCGTGACGATGTAGCCCAGGGCGGCCAGGCGCTGGGCGACCTGGGCGATGCACATCCGCTCCACCTCGATGCAGGCCTCAGCGATGCGCTCGATCTCGGGCCAGTCGTCGCGGAGGCGGTGCCGCCACCGCTCGCGGTCGGTGAGCCCGAGGCGGTCGACGGCGCAGCGGATGCCGTTGTAGGTGCGGCCCATGCGGCGCGCGATCTCCTCGAACCCCAGGCCCTCGGCCAGCAGCCCCTCGAGGCGGTCGAAGTCCTCGCGCGCCCAGGGCTGGCCGCGGACCAGCCGTTCGGGGCGCATCATTCCGTAGCGCTGGGCGGCGCCGCGCACGGCGGTGGGCGTCTCGTGCATCCGCCGGGCGACCTCCCGGTAGCTCAGGCCCTGCTCGAGCAGGCGCTGCAGGGTGGCGCGCCGGCGGGCGGTCCATTTGCTGATGACGGCAGGCATGGGCATCCTCCTCACCCGCCGTGCGGCGCGTTGCCGTCGGCCTGGGCCTCGCCGCCCAGCCAGGCGATCAGACGCTCGATGCTGTCGGCCAGCGCCCGGGTCATCAGCAGGAAGTCGGTCTCCAAGCGGGTCACCGCGTCGTCACCGTCGTCGGCCTGCGAGGCCTCGTCGATCAGGGCGTCATCGAAGCGGATCGACTTGAGGGCGAGGTCGTCGTGGAGCACGAACGTCATCCGCCCCTCGATGCTCAGGGCGAGCTTGCTGGCCTGGCGGCCGCCCTCGAGCAGCTGCTGCATCTCGTCGCTGTCGAGATCCACCTGGCGGCCGCGGACCACGCCGTCGTCGCCCTTGGCCTTGAGCTCCACCTGGTCGCCGATGACCAGATCGGCGGGCCGGGTGCCCGGGTCGCCGAGCCAGGTGGTCATGGCGCGCATCGGCAGTTCCCGGGTGCCCAGCGGCGTGACCTTGAGGCTGCCCAGCGTCTCGCGCAGCAGGTCGAGGACCTCCTCGGCGCGCTTGCGGCTGCTGGTGTTGATGCCGATCAGCTGGCGATGGGTGTCCCACCACAGGTCGATGCGCTGGCTGCGCACGAAGGCCCGGGGCAGAAGCTCCTCGTAGACCTGTTCCTTGAGGGTCAGCTTTTCCTGGCGGTGCATCGGAAGACCCGTCTGCGCCTCGATGTCGGCGACGCGCTCGTCGACCTCCTCGCGGACCACGGAGGTGGGCAGAATCCGCTCCTGGCGCAGGGCGGTGAGCAGGTAGTGGCCCTGGAGGTGGTGGTAAAGCTGGCGCCGAGAGCTGGCGCGCCCGGCGGGCGGCGCCCAGCCGAGGCGGCGCGACTCGCTGCCGCCCAACGGCCGGGATTCCTGGGCCTCGACGTGCTCAGCGATGCAGCCGCCGTCGATGTGGGCCACGTCGTGCAGGCGGTAGAGGTGGAGGTGCTTGAACCACATGGCAGGGCTCCTCAGTGCAGGATTCGGTGTCGAACGACGGGGTGATAGTCCAGCCGGCCGTGGCGCTTGATGAAGGCGCCGACCTCGTCGAGGAAGTCGTGGCGCGATGAGAAGGCGCAGAGGCGCTGCAGGCTCTCGATGACCTCGCTGAAGTAGCGCTGCTCGATGTCGTGGGCCGAGAGGGCCTGAAGCCCCGCGCTGCCTGTGCCTTCGCAGACCCGGCATTCGCGGCCACAGCATTCGCACTCGCCCGTGCCATCGCACTCGGCGCATTCGGTCTCGACTTCCACGAAGACCTGGCGCTCCTGCCATTGGTACAGGGGTTCGATGGTGATCATGACGTGAACTCCGCGTGGCTGGTGGATTGATGGGCGAGGTACTCGGCCCAGGGCACGTGGCGGCCGTCGACCAGGTAGCCCCAGCCAGTGCCGCGTTCGCGGCCGGTGATGAACAGCGTCACCGCGCCGCCCTGGCAGACCTCATTGATGCGGTGGTAGCGGCGGACGCCGATCTCGGCGGTGTCGCCGGGCTGGCGCGAGGCGAGGTGCTGGCCGTGGCGCTCCTCGAGGTACCAGCCGCGCAGGATCAGCGTTCGGGCGTCCCACGGGTGGTCATGCAGGTGCTCGTCCTCGTCGGGCTGGCGGATGATGTGCAGGCGCACCGACACCGGGCACCAGGGCCAGCGGGCCTGGCGGGTGTGGTTGTCGTAGGGGTTGAACAGCCAGTAGCGCTCCATGTACGTCTCGCCGTTCTTGACGATGTGCGAGTACGGGGTGCGCATGGCCCGGCGCAGCAGCCAGCGGGTGACCGCGGGGCGGCTGGCGACGTGGGCGATGGCCTTCCAGGCGAATGTGGGGATCATGCCGGCACCTCGGCGTCGTCCACTGGGGTCAGCAGGGCGAGGGCCAGCGCTGTGGTCGGCTTCACCGCCAGCATCACGATCTCAGGTTCCTCGGTCTCCCAGCGGCCCAGCTCGGTGAATCCATCCGGCACGTCGAAGTCCAGCCCCTCCAGGTAGGCGTCCGGGTCTTCGGTGAAGCGCTGATGCTCCTCCGGCATGTCATCCGGGCAGGGTGACTCCACGCTCTCGACGTGAACCTCGAAGCCCATCGGCTCGAACACGTGCTTCACGGGGCGCTCGTCGAGGAGCGGGTGGTTTGTCAGCTGGTCGATCAGTCGCATCTCGGCTCTCCTCAGAACCGCACCGGCTGGCGCTGGCCGACCTGGGCCAACTCGAGCAGGTGGCTGTGGCGGATGGCGGGGCACTGCTCGGCGGCGGTGCCGCGGTAGTCGGGCTGGCCCACGCGCTGGGCGAGCGGGACGTTGCGGGCCTCCTCGGCGATCCAGAGGGCGACGTCCTGGCAGTACTGGCGCTGGGCCTCGGCGGCGACCTGGTCCCGGGATGCCCGGGCGTCGCTGTACTGCACGGCGGCCAGGGCCACGGCGAGCAGGCCGATCGCGACGAGGCCGACGAATCCCCCGGCGATGTTCACGGCGGTGTCGAGGTTGCGGTTTCGGCGGTTCATGCGGCGACCTCCGGGGCGATGATGCTGCCCTCGGCCGCCATGGCGCCGAGCAGGTCCAGCAGGCAGCGGCGGGCCTCCTCGCAGGAGGCGTGCGGGCTGGCGGTGTGGACGACGACCAGGGTGCTGGTGCTGGGCACCCGGAACGCCGGCCGCCAGCCCACGTGGTTGTTGCGGTCCAGGGTCGGCACGGCGAGCAGCTCGGTGGCCGGGTCGACGAGACCCTGGCCCACGGCGTGGACGTTCCAGGCGGCGGCCAGGTCGTGCACCGGCACGCTGGCGATGTGCTGGGTGGTCGGGATCGGTTGGCTCATGACGGCTGGTCCTCCTGGGTGGCGGGGCCCTCGGCGAGCAGGACCTCGAGGTGGCAGAGCATGGCGCGGAGAACGCCGGTGGCCTGGGCCGGGGTGATCAGGACGCCGATCTGGTTCAGGTAGATCCGGCGGGTGTACTGTCCCGGGCTGCCGTATCCCTGCCCGACCGGCCGAGTGGTGACCTGGAACTGGCAGACATGGCCATGGAAGTCGGCGTCGGCGACGTAGCGGCCGGCGGCGGTGACGTCGATGGCCAGGTCGGTGATCCGGTGGATCATCAGGCGAATGTTGGCGTCGATCATGACGGCTGGCCCTCCATGAGAAAGGCGGTCAGGCACTGGATGGCGACGCCCAGCTGGCTCAGGGCCTCCGACGCGAGGTAGTCCTCGTGAGGCAGAGGGATCTGGTGCTCGGCGACCTGCGCCACGGTGCTGGTGCCGGCGCCGGCCGGCGTCTGCCAGACCTCCAGGTGGAGGCTATGCGTGTCGCCGCGATACACGTGCCGCACCTCGTAGCGGCCCATCAGGCTGACGGCCATGGCCAGCTCCTGGAGTTGCAGCACCGGGGCGGTGACGGCGGTGGCCATGCCGTGGCGCCGGAACACGTCGGTGATGGTCATGGGGTTGGCGAGGCTCATGCGTACACACTCCCGAGGTCGCGCCGGGAGACCCGGCTGGTGGCGGTAACCTGCTGGCGCGTGCGGACCGGGCGCTGAACCCGTTGCACGGCCTGGCCGCTGAGATCGGCGACCAGAAGCGCCAGCACGAGAGGGGCGATCCAGCCGCGGCGGATGGCCTCAGCCACGGCGGCGGTTCCGCGGTGTACGCCCAGGCGGCCGTAGATCCGGGCCAGGGAGTGCTTGACGGTGGCCGGCTGGATGCCGAATTCGCGGGCGATCTCCTTGGCGGAGAGGCCGCTGGCTAGAGCCATCAGGTGCTGGGCCTCGCGCGGCGCCAGCTCGCCCCGAGTGCGGTCCGGGTTGGCGGTGGCCCGCCAGGTGCGGAATGTGAGTTGCATGGCTGGTCCCCTGTCGCGTTGTTGTGAAGTGAGTAAAGCAGGCTTCACAACATTCAGTCAAGCAAGCTTCGCGAAAAAGTGAAGCGCACTTTCCGCAGGAGCACGAAAAAACCCGCCACGGTGGGCGGGTTGGTCGGGCGGGGGTAGGCGGTCAGTTCACGCCTGGGCCTATCGGCGGCGCAGGTTCATATCGGCGATCACCACTCCGACGATGGAGCAGTTGCCGTTGATCTCCAAGTAGCGGCGCGGCCAGTCGGGGTTGAGGGCCATCAGCAGCTTGTCGCCGCCCGGCTCCTGGACAAACCGCTTGAAGGTTGCCTCGTTGGTGTCGGTGAGCACGGCGACAACGTCGTCGCCTCCCTCCGGCTGCACGGCGGGGTCGACATAGATCAGCGTGCCGGGGTTGTAGCGTGGCGCCATGCTCTCGCCGGCAACCCTTAGGGCGAATGTGTCGTCGCTGGCACCTGGCGGGCGGGGGAGCCATTCGGTCTCCTCGGGGTCCAGGTCGACAACGCACACTTCGCTCCAGGCGCCTGCCTGCACCCAGCTGATGACGGGCACCGCGCCGTGCATCGCCGGGGCCGGCTCTACGTTCTGGTTGATGCCGTAGACATTCGGGGGTTCCCGGGTGCCATCGACCATGTGCCCCTTCCCTTCAGCCAGCCACTTCTCGGAGATGCCTGCCACCTGCGCCAGGCTGCGCAGGTTGCTGTACTTCAGCTCCTCCACGTCGCCCTTCGACCACTGGGTAACGGCCGTCCTGCTGACTCGGCAGAAGTCGGCTATCTCACGCTTCTTCACGCCGTTGGCCACGGCGTGTTCTATCGCGGCAATGATCCGCTCTCGTTTGTTCATAAAGCTAGCTTAACGGGTTGCTCGCAAAGTCAGGTTGATTAAAGCTGTGAAGTGCGCTTGACTGTTGGGCATGAAACGGAGGAGCCCGCTCGATGAAGAAGGCAGATGCGATCGATCACTTCGGCAGCCCCTCGAAGCTGGCGAAGGCGCTTGGGATCACGATCCAGGCCATTGGCCAGTGGGGCGATACCGTCCCTCGCTCCCGGCAATACGAGCTCGAGGTGCTGACCGCTGGCGCCCTGCGCGCCGACACCTCTCAGCGTAAGCCGCGTGCGCCCCGCGCTCAGCGCGCCTGAGGGTGCTGTATGGCCATCCATCTAAGACGGGGGACGCAGTGATGAAGAAGGCAGATGCGATCGACCATTTCGGCAGCAAGGCCGCTCTGGCCGCGGCCCTGGGCATCACGGTTCAGGCCATTGCGCAGTGGGGCGAAGACGTGCCTGCACGCCGCTCCCTGGAGCTGGAGAAGGTCACCGGCGGGGCGCTGAGGGCCGAGCCCCCTTTAAGGGAGCCGGGCATGCGAGCGACGACCGCCGCGTGACCAGGGTGACGGTACCCGCCACTCACCAACCGGAGGAGCCCCCCGCAGCGTTCACCACCGACGAGCAGCACCGGGAGATCGCCCGGCTCTCAACCCTCGTCGCCCGGCTGGCGCTGTTGATCGAAGACACCCAGGGGCTCGGCAACCATGCCGCCGAGTACAGCCTGCAGGTTCAGTACCACCAGGCCGCGGCCGAGCTGCTGCGTTGCATCGAGGCCTGGGGAAACGGGGGCGACGAGGCATTGCGCCGTCGCCATCTGGAGCGGGCCGCCGAGTTCCAGGCGCGGCTCGACAGCGACGGCGAAACGAACAGGGATCCATCATGAATCAGCCACTGCTACCCACCACGGCCGCCGACATGGCCGAGCGCCAGCAGACCCGCGAGGCGCTGATCACCTCGACCAGCCGCCTGGCGTTCGAGGTCGAGGCCGCCGAACGGGAGACCGATCGGCTTGCTCAGGTGCGCCTGCGCATGCAGTTCCACCGCGAGATGGCCGAGCTGATGCTCCTGACCCCGGCCTGGTGCCCGGAGAAGGCGGCGACGATCCGCGACAACCGCCGTGGGCACCTCGACGTGCTCGCCGGGTATGAGGCTGAGCTGGCGCAGCTGGAGGGGCGGGGATGACGGCCGATGTGCTCAGGTTCCCCCACCAGGCAAGGCCCCGGAGGTCGCAGCAGGTGACGTCGTGGAATGCCGATGAGGACGAGGCGCTCGACGCCCTGCCGCTCGAGTGCCAGGTGATCTACCTGCGCGTGATGCGGCGGCACATGGACTATGCCACGGGCATCGTCGGCCGAGTGCGGCGCATCGACTACCGCCAGATCCTCGAGCGGCTGGAGTACCGCCCGCCGGCGGGCAGCCGCGAGGAGCCGGTGACCTACTCCCGCGACCAGGTCAAGCGCCTGATCCAGCGGCTGGTGACCGCCGGCCTGCTGGTCCGCCTGCACGACACCACCCGCGGCGTGGCCCCCATGGAGTTCTACCTGCCGCTGGCCGATGCCGATGGCGTGCCGGAGGCGGTGGCCGGCCAGGAGGGTGCAGAAAATCCGCAGGGGGGTGCAGAAAATAGCCCGCCACGGCAGAACCCGCATGGTGCCGGCGCTGGCACCGGCCAGCCCGCCACGGAGGGGGCAGAAATTCCGCAGGGGGTGCGCCACGGGAGCGCCACGGGAGGAGCGCCACGGCAGAACCCGCATGGTAGAGCCTCTGGTGAGGGTCAGCCCGCCAGGGGGGCGCCACGGGAGGAGCGCCACCCTTCCGGTACCTCCGGTGTAGAGGCTAACGCCTCTACGAGTACTAACGCGCGCGAGACTGGGTCGACCGATGCTGGCGCCCAGCCCCGCCCCCCGAAGGAGCGCCCCGATGCCGCGATCCAGAACCGCAGCGCCTCGCAGTGGGGCACCGCCGATGACCTGGCGCTGGCCGAGTGGATGGCCGCCCGGGTCGATGCCCTGCCCGGCGGCACTGAGCGTCGATCGATGGCGGCCTGGGCGAACGAGATCCGGCTGATGCGCGAGCGCGACGGCCGGGAGCTGCGCCACATCCGCGCGCT
The DNA here is from genome assembly GCF_031451675.1 of Halomonas koreensis. Lineage (NCBI taxonomy): Bacteria > Pseudomonadati > Pseudomonadota > Gammaproteobacteria > Oceanospirillales > Halomonadaceae > Halomonas > Halomonas koreensis. The sequence continues at coordinate 136,819 of NZ_JARWAK010000008.1, forward strand.
GTTCGCCTGGGCCAACCGCGACGAGTTCTGGCAGGTCAACATCCGATCCCCCCGCAAGCTGCGCGCCCAGTGGAAACCGCTGGCGATGCGCCGCAACCAGGAACGTGAACGCGCCAAGGCGCAGGAGGCCCGTCATGCCCAACAGCCAGCCGGCGGCCAAGGTGCTGGACGCCGCCGTATGTCCGCGCAGGAAGCGCGTGCTCAAGCCCGAGCCCAGCAGCAAGGCGGCTCAGGGAACGTCTACGACGGGGACTGCACCCCGCGTGACGGAGAGTGAGGTGGATCACGTGTTCAACGCCATGGGCGACCTGTTCGGGGCGAAGTTCTCCAGCCAGTGGGGCGCCTACGACGCCGAGGGCAAGTGGCTGGCCGAGCTGACCCACCTGAGTGTGCGGCACCTGGAGCTGGGGATCACCCGCTGCCGCGAGCAGGTGCGCGAGGCGGCCCGCTCCGGCGACGAGGCCTGGCCCCCGCAGCCGGTGGCGTTCGCCGCTCTGTGCGAGCCGCGGCCGGAGGATGCCGGCCTGCCGGCGGTGGCCGATGCCTGGGCCGAGGCCTGTGCCCACGCCCACGAGCCGCGCGGCCACCGCTGGAGCCACGAGGCGGTGCGCCTGGCGGGCAACGCCACGGGCTGGTGGGAGCTGCGCCACGTGCAGCCGAGCCGGGTGGATCGCCTCGAGCGCCGTTTCGGCCGGGAGTACCAGGCCCTGGTCAACCGGGTGATGGCCGGCGAGGGCCTGGCCGAGCGCCAGTTGCTCGAGCACGACGGCAGCCGCAGCCCGGCGGAACTGGCCGAGCGGGCAGGCCGGGAGGCCGCCCAGGCACAGGCGGAGGCCGCCGGCCTGCCGCCGACCATGAAGGCCGACGAGGGGCTCGCCGCCCTGCGGGCCGCCGTAGGGAGGGAGTGACCATGAGCGCACTGATGCAACCCACCGGCAACGAAGTCTCCCGCGAGGGTCTGGACGACGTGCGCCGCTCCGGCCGGGCCGGGCGCCAGCAGATGGCGATCCTGTGCCACCTGTACTGGCTGGCCAATGGCCAGGGCCGTACTCGGCAGAACATCGCCGCCGCCCTGGGCCTGGCGCTCTCCAGCGTCTGCGGCCGCTGCGCCGAGCTCGCCGACCTGGAGCTGATCGCGCCGATCGGCACTGTGGGCAAGCCCGCCCGCCAGGTGCTGGGCATTACCGAGAAGGGCATCGACTGGCTGCTGGCCGCGATGACCGCCGACGAGGAGGGCGACCACCATGGCTGATCAACCCATCCCCCTGGACCGCGCGATCCTGCTGACGCTGCTGCGCACGCGGCAGGGCACGGCGCTGACCGTCAACCACCTGTGGCGGCGGCTGACCAATGCCGGCGGCGCCGGGCCGAGCTGGCGCGAAGTGGCCAGTACCGTCACCCGGATGGAGCGCCACGGGCTGCTCGAGATCGTCGGTGACGAGCTGGTCGGCGAGGACTGCCGCCCGCAGTACGCCCTCACCGGCGCCGGTCGGGCCCTGGCGCATCAAACCCGGCAGCTGCGGCCGACGGCCCTCGAGGAGTTCGCCAATGGCTCTGCCTAAACAGCCCGTGCAGGACGGCCTGTTCGCCGTGGAGCACGACATCAGCCTGAGCGAGGCCACGGCCTACCGCCGGGGCCGGGAGGCCCGAGACCGCGGCGCCAGCTTGCACAGCCTCGCGCTCAGCACCTACGACGCCTGGTTCGCCGCCGGCTGGCACGACCAGGACATCGAGATGGGCAACCGGGTCATCCCGACCCAGGAGGTGGCGGCATGACGACCCAGGCCGCAGAGATCGACGACCGCATCCGCCTGACCGCCATGCAGGCCCGGGTGCTGGAGGGGGTGGTCTCCGAACACCGGCAGACTCACCGCGGCGTGCCGATCCTGATCGTGCAGGCCTACTGCAACGCGCTCACCGCCCGGGACCAGGGCCGCGTGCTGGCCGCCCTGGCGGACCTGCGCCGCCTGGAGCTGATCCGCGTGCGGGGCGAGGCGGTGCTGCCGGCGCCCGGGGCGATGGACCGGATCCAGCCTGGCGAGCCTGCCGCGGAGGCGCCCGGGCCCCGGGCCGCCGCGGGGGATGCCCGCCCGCCGGTGCGCCCACCCAGCCGCGATACCCTGCGCCCGGTGGTGGGCGGCGCGCCCAAGCCGGTGACCAGGTCTGAGGCGGCGGCATCACGCCCCGCGAAAGCCTGCCAGGCCACTGACTGCAATCGCCCGGCTCTCGAGGTGCCGAACGCCTCGCTCTGCGGGAAGTGCCGGGAGCGCATGAAGTGGCCCGGTAGTCAGCCCCGAGTGGAATACCCCGCCACCGCCGAGCGCATTCATCCCGAGGGTGGCGTAGCCATCTCCGCCGAGCTGCTCGACCGCTGCGCCGCGATGCATCTCTCGCTGCTCGAGCAGGCCCTGGCCGACTACGCCCAGGGCGACGAGGCCGCCGGCCGGGAGATCCTGTGGCTGCGCGAGACGGGCCGGCAGCTGGTGGCTGCAGGGGGTGGGGCATGAGCCGGAGACACGATCAGCAACAGGCCCTGAGCTATCGCAGCCGCCTCGAGGCCTCCGAGTCCTCGGCCGCCGGCATGGGCTGGCGCGGGTGGCTGGCGCATCGGTGCCGGCGCCTGGCGGCCCGGCTGGATGGCGATATATCGCTGCGCCTGCGGGTGGAGACGCTGCCCTGCCTGGAGCGACAGGAGGTGGCCCGCTGCGTGGAAGCGGGGCTGGCGCACGCCAACACCCTGTTGATCGACGCCTGCCGGGCCGAGGCCATGGAGGGGCACCTGCGTGCCGAGTGCAGCGAGCTCTACGACGACCAGGCGGATGCGCTCATCCCGTGGAGGCCGCGCCATGGCGACTGATCAGCAGAAGGGCGGCCGGCTGGCGCGAGAGGCCGCCATGCTCGGCGACCTCCCGGCGTTCGGCCTCTACCTGGATGCTCGCCGCCGGCGCCAGCACGGCATGACCGAGGACCAGCTGCCGGACGGCACTCACACCCCGGAGGACGCCGCCGACGCTATCCGCCGGGCGTGCGGGGTTCAGAGCCGGGCCGAGCTCGACCACAACGAGGCCGCCGCGGCGATGTTCCGCCGGATCGTCGCTGACTTCGGAAACTGGAAGCGCAGGAGGGAGGGCGCATGCTGAGCACCCGCGCCAGCGCCATATCCCCTACGGCGGATAATCGGCAATTATCCCCCGCAGCGGATATGAGCGAGCCCAACGAGAAGCCCCGGGATTCCCGGTACCACAACGACCCACGGAGGCGCGGATGAGCTGGCGCGACTACGGCCGGGCCCCGGGCCGGCGGAGGAAGACCCGGGCGGACGGCAAGCCTCGCCGCAAGCTGGTGGACTGGGAGGGTCAGGAGCAGGCGGTGCTGATCCGCTGGCTGCTGGGCGAGAAGATGCGCGGCACCGCGGTGGGCGAGCTCTATGACGCCACCTATCACGTACCCAACGGCGGGTACCGGTTGGGCAAAGAGGCCGGGCGGATGAAAGCGCAAGGCGTGAAGGCCGGGGTTTCGGACCTGGTGATCCGCCAGGCCCGCGGTGGCTGGCATGGCCTCTACCTCGAGTTCAAGGCCGCGCCGCCCCGGGATGCCGCGCTGGCCGACAGTCAGCATGAGTGGTTGGACGATAGCGAGTACGAGGGGTATTGCCCGGCGCTGGCGCGGGGATTCGAGGAAGCCCAGGCGGTATTGAGGGAGTACGCCAGCTGGCCGCGCACCCTGATAGTCGGCTGGCGCTGGGAACTGGAGAACGGCACGGACTGGAGACGGGGAGACGACGATGGCGATGGCAGCACTGGCGCAGACCGAGGGGAGGGGTAGCGTGACGGCACAGACCAGGGACTACGAGCGCATGGGCATCTGGCAGCTGCGCGAGCTGGCGCGCCAGCAACACCCGGAGCACGACGGCGAGGCGGCCCGGGTGTTCGTCCGCCGGATCCTCGACATGGAGGTGGAACGGCGAACGCTGCACCCGACCCATCTGGGGTTTCATGCCGACAGCCCGCTGGCGCACGCCGGCGAGCACCCAGGCGGCACCGACATCGCCCGGGAGCCGCTGGCGATGATGTACGACCGCGGCATCCGCACCCACGAGAACCACGAGGCCGTGCGCCGCTGGCTGGCCTGGGCGAACATCCCCGAGCGCCAGCTGCTGGCGCTGCTGATCCAGGCGCGCAAGTTGGACCGCCGGGCCCGGGGGAGTGAGTGGGCGGCCAACTATGACCAGATCGCCGCCAACATCGGCCACTATGCCCAGCAGCTGGGTTATCCGCGCGTGTCCCCGGTGCCTGGGCACACGTTCGAGTGCATCGAGGATCGGCCGGTGGAGGATCGCGGCCGCCGCCAGTGGCAAGTGGTGCCGCGCAGCGAGGCGGAGCGCGTCGAGATGGCCGAGCGCCACGCCAGGGCGCAGGAGGGCGGTCGCCGGCGGGTGCGGACCGCCCACCAGGTGCCGGCGTTCCGAAATGGCCAGGCGATCAAGGACGCGGCCAAGTCGGCCAAGGCCCAGCTGATTCTGCTGGCCAAGGTAGGTTATCCACAGGAGGAGATTGTTTAGCACAACATGTTGCACTCGATCCACGGTTGAGCTACCTTCTGTGTAGCTTGGCGATCGTTCCGCCAGGCGCCAGACATCATCGCGGCCCGCCGGCACCCACCGGCGGGCCGCTTTCGTTTGCAGCGGATGGGTCAGACAGCAAGACGCCGGGCTCATAACCCGGAGAAGTCGATGCAACTCCGGCATCCGCTACCAATTTATGCCGCCCGGCGTTCCCTCCCTGTCGCGCCAGCCCCGTGGGCGGCCCCTATTTCGTGATGACGCTGCCACCTGGCGCGTCTTGCCCCTCGTGCGGGGCCTTTTCTTCATGCCCAGACGACGAGTCGCTATGTCCACACGAGTTGCGATCCACGAAGGAGCGCGGGCCGCGCCCGTGGGGGCCGCCTGGGCCACGATGGTCAACGCCGATCCCTCCACCCAGGTCTCGGTGGTGGTAGGGGTGCTGACCTGCCTCTACCTGGCTCTGCAGATGTGGTTGATCGTCCGCCGGCTGCGCTCCGAGCGCCGCAAGCTCGAGATGGCCGAGCGGGAGCACCGCAACGCCCTGGTCCGGCACGATGAGGAGATGGAGCGCCTCCGGGAGGGAGAGTCGTGACGGGCCTGAAGCGCCTGACCCTGGCGGCCGGCGCTGCCGGCGCGCTGGCCTTGGGCACGGTGAGTCACTTCGAGGGCAAGGAGAACACCGCCTACGTCGATCCGGTCGGCGTGGTGACGGTGTGCTATGGCCACACGGCGACGGCGCGGATCGGGCAGACCCATAGCGACGAGGAATGCGAGGAGCTGCTCGCCGGCGACCTGGGCGATGCGTTCGCCGCGGTGGACGAGCATGTCGAGGTCGAGCTGCCGCCCACCCGCCGGGCGGCCTTGGCCTCGTTCGTTTTCAACGTGGGGGAGGGGGCGTTCCAACGCTCAACTCTGCTGGAGCGGCTCAACGCCGGCCAGGTGGTCGAGGCCTGCAACGAGCTGTCCCGCTGGGTGTATGCCGGCGGCGAGCAGCTGCCCGGTCTGGTCCGCCGGCGCGATGTCGAGCGCTGGATGTGCCTCTACGACGAATACGCGACCCTGGTGGCCGGCGACGATGAGTGACCATCCCGAGTCCCGCGACTGGTGGCGCAACCGCCGCCGGCTGGCCCATTGGGCGATGGCCGCGGCGATCCTCGAGACCGCGGCGCTGTTCTGGCTGCCGCTGCCCGAGGCCGCCTTGTGGCCGACCTATGGGCTATGGGGCACGGTGATCGGCGCCTACATGGGCACGGCCATCTGGGATGACGTGGTGGCCCGCAGGTTGGGGCAACGATGATCCGACTGCTGCGATTGATACCGGGGTGGGTGTGGGCCGCCCTGCTGGCCGTGGCGCTCGCCGGCGGCGGCTGGCTCTACCTGCAGGGCTTGGAGGCCGCCCGGAACCTGGCGGCCGCCGAGCGAGACGCCGCCCAGGCCGATCTCGAACGAACCCAGGGGGAGGTGGCCGCGCTGACCAGCGCCCTGGAGTGGCGCCGCGAGAACGCTCGTAACCTGCTGGCCGCCCTCGAGCAGCGCGAGCAGGCCCTGGCCGACGCACGCGAAACGATCCGGGGGCACCTCGAGGCGCTCGACCGGCTGGAGGAAGACGATGCCGAAGTGGGCGACTGGGCTGCTCAGCCTCTGCCTGATGCTGTGGCTCGCTGGCTGCGCCAGCTCGGCGCCGCAGACGGTGCCGGTGCTGGTGACGCCGATGGTGCCGCCGAGCCTGACCAGCCCCCTCCCGCATCCCGCCGGGACGGTCGCAACGAACCGGGGGCTGCTGGACCTGCTCGCTGAGTACGACGGGCTGCTGCGGCGCGCCAACGCCGATCGCGCGGCTGTCGTCGAGATCCTCAGCCACGACGCCGGCGCCGAGGAATGAACGGCCGGGGGCCAGTCACCCAGCGTTTCCGCAACACCGCAGCCCTGGTGCTGCTGGTCCTGCTGCTGGCATTGCTGCTCAGCGCGATGCACTCGCACCGACGCCACCGGGCCAGGCACTGAGGGCATACCGGCGACGCGCCAACCCTCGCCGAGGCCTATGGCGCGGGTCCTCCCGGCGGCCCCCACCCCCGTCCACGGGGACGCAGAGCCTCGGATTTCGACAAAATTTCGGCATTCCCTGGTCGTCAGCAGCACCCGGGGCAATGCCGCGTGGTTGCTGGCTTTCATGGTGCCGAGGGTGCCGAAATGCAGAGGGGTGCGGTGCCGAACATAGGATGACCGTCGTGTGGCTGAGATCAACCGCCTGGAAGAGGCCTACAACTGGAACATCAGCAGGCTGGCGGATGCGTTCGGGCTACATCGGGATACGGTCCGCAAACGCCTGAAGGTGGCAGGCGTGGTGCCGGCGGGCACCCGCAACGGGGCCAACGTTTATGCCCTGAAGGATGCCGGGCCGGCGCTGTTCGGCGAGACCCATCTTTCCGAGGGAATGGACCCCTCGAAGATGCACCCCCAGGACCGAAAGGACTGGTACACCTCCGAGCTCTCCCGCGTGAAGCTCGAGAAGGAGATGCGCCTGCTGATACCGGTCGAGGACGGTCACCGCGAGATGAGCCGCCTGGCCAAGGCCGTCGCCTCTGGGCTGGACAGTTTGGCCGACATGCTCGAGCGCGATGCCGGACTGCCGCCGGAAGCGATCGAGATGGTCGAGCAGACCACCGACGCCCTGCGTGAGCAGATGTATCAGGCGATCGTCGACGACGAGGGTGATGAGGAGGCAGCCGATGGCTAGCACCGCCAGCGCCGCCGCCATTCGCCGCGACGTCGCCGAGCTGATCCGCCCGCCGCGCCGCATCCGGGCCAGCCAGGCCGCCGCCGAGGTGATGAAGGTGGTAGGCGGCGACGGCACGGTGCGCGACTGGTCGCCGGACGCCACGCCCTACATGGTCGAGCCGCTCGACTGCATGGGCAGCCGCCGCTATGACGCGGTGATCTTCGTCGGCCCCGCGCGGACCGGGAAGACTCAGGCCCTGGTCGACGGTTTCACCGCCTACAAAACCGACTGCGATCCCGGTGACGGTGTCATTGTGCAGATCAGCGAGGACAAGGCCCGCGAGTACAGCAAGAAGCGTATAGGCCGCATGCTGCAGCACTCGCCCAAGCTCAACGCTCGGCTGAGTCCGCGCGGCCACGACAACAACGTCCACGACATCGTCTTCCGCGCCGGCAACTACTTGGGCATCAAGTGGCCGTCCAAGAACGTGCTGGCGAGTTCGGACTATCAGTTCGTGCTGCTGACCGACTACGACCGGATGGGGGAGGACATCGACGGCGAGGGTGACGCCTTCACCCTCGCCAGCAAGCGCACCCAGACGTTTGGCTCCACCGGCATGACGCTGGCCGAGGCCTCGCCGGGGCGCGAGGTTACCGATCCGGACTGGGAGCGGCCGGCGGATCAGCCGCACATGGCAGACCCGACCACCGGCATCCTCGATCTCTACAACCAGGGCGACCGCCGGCGCTGGTACTGGCAGTGCCCTGAGCCGTCGTGCCGGCGCTGGTTCCAGCCGATCAAGGACCACTTCAACCCGCTGTCGAAGCGGGTGTGCTGTGCCCACTGCGGTGTCGAGGTCGACCCGAAGCACAAGCGCGCGCTCAACCTGTGCGGCCGCTGGGTGCCGGAGGGCTGCGATCTGACCCTCGAGGGCGAGCTGATCGGCACGCCGCGCCAGACCCGTATCGCCTCGTTCTGGATGGAAGGCCCTGCCGCCGCGTTCCAGAGCTGGGCCAGCCTGGCCGACAAGCTGGCGCGGGCGGAAGAGACCTACCAGCAGACCGGCAGCCAGGAGACGCTCAAGACCGTCATCAACACCGACTGGGGCCTGCCGTATCGGCATCGCCGCAGCGAGACCCAGCGCTCCAGCCAGCAGCTGATGGACCGCGCCGAGCAGACCGAGCGGCGCACCGTGCCCCACGGCGTCAGGTTCCTCACCGCCACCGTCGACGTGCAGGGCGGCAAGCATCGCCGCTTCGTCGTCCAGGTGCACGGATGGGGCGTCAACCGCGAGAAGTGGATCATCGACCGCTTCAACATCAAGGAAGACCGCGGCCCCGACAACGACCAACCGCCCCGCCAGATCAGCCCGGCCACGCAGCCCGAGGACTGGGACCTGCTGACCCGCGACGTGCTCAAGCGCTCCTATCGCCTCGCCGATGGCAGCGGCCGGCGCATGCCGATCCTGGCCGTGGCCGTCGACACCGGCGGCGAAAAGGGCGACGACGGCGAGTCGGTCACCAGCCAGGCCTACGACTGGTTCCGCCGCCTGCGCAAGGACGGTCTCCAGTCCCGCGCCTACCTGGTGAAGGGCGGCAGCAGTAAGACGGCCAACCGCGTCACCAAAAGCTGGCCCGACAACACCGGGCGGAAGAGCCGCAAGAGCCGCGCCCGTGGCGACGTGCCGCTCTACACCCTCGGCACCGACCTGCTCAAGGACGCCGTGGCCGCCATGATGGACCGCGACAACCCCGGCGCCGGCTACATGCACGTGCCCAGCTGGCTCGGCCGCTGGTGGTACGACGAGCTGACCTACGAGGTGCGCGACCCGGCCACCGGCAAGTGGAGCCGCCCCGGCAAGCGACCCAACGAGGCCTTCGACCTGCTGGTCTACGACTCGGCGCTCGGCATCATCCTCGGCATCGAGAAGCTCGACTGGTCGGCGCCGCCGCCCTGGGCCGCCGACTGGGACGAGAACCTGCTGGTGTATCGCCCCGGCGAAGAGCCCGGCCAGGCGCCGACCACCCAGCAGGCCGCGCCGTCGCCGCAGAAGAGACGCCGCCGCAAGGTGGCCAAACCCCGAATCTAGGAGCCGCCCATGGCCTACACCGCCGATGATCTCGCCCAGGTGAAGCAGGCCATTCTCGACCTGGCCGCCGGGCGCCGCGCCACGATGGTCACGCGCGATGGGCGCACCGTGCAGTACGCCCGGGCCGACATCGCCAAGCTGCGCGACCTGGAGCGGACCATCTCCGCCCAGCTGAACGCCGCCAGCGGCGGCCGCCGTTCCCGCACTCGCTACGCCGCCACCAGCAAAGGGCTCTGACATGACCGCGACCGTGAAACCGCGCATCCGCATGACGATGCGCGGCGGCCAGCTCGTGCCCATGCGGGCCCAGGCGTCCTACGAGGGCGCCTCGAGCAGCCGCCGCATGGCCGGGAAAGGCACGGTGGTGTCCGGCCCCAACGGCCCGATAGCGCGCTCGCTGCCGCTGCTGTGGTCGCGCAGCCACAACGCCATCCGCAACAACGCCTATGCCCAGAGCGCGAAGGAGAAGCACATCTCCAACCTGGTCGGCACCGGCATCAAGCCGCAGTGGGGCGACCCGGAGATTCAGGCGCTGTGGGACCGCTGGGTGGCGGAGTGTGACGCCGATGGCATCGACAACTTCTACGGACTGCAGGCCCTGGCCGCCGGCAGCCAGTTCGAGGCCGGCGAGGCGCTGGCGCGGATTCGCTTTCGCAGGTCGAGCGATGGGCTCTCGGTGCCCATGCAGCTGCAGCTGATCGAGCCCGAGCACCTCGACCCGAACTTTTCGCGCGCCTTCGGTGGCCGCCTGATCAAGATGGGCATCGAGTTCGATGGAATCGGGCGCCGCACTGCCTATCACCTGTGGCGGTTCCATCCGCACGAGAAGCTGACCAGCGAGCTCAACGAGCGGGTGCCGGTACCGGCCGACAACGTGGTCCACATGTTCCGCCGCACCCGGCCCGGCCAGCTGCGCGGCGTGCCCGAGCTGACCTCGGTGATCGTCCGGCTCTACGAGATCGACGAGATGCAGGACGCCACGCTGGCCCGCCAGAAGCTGGGCCAACTGTTCGGCACCTTCGTGCACCGCAAGACCGCGCACGATCCCGAGGACGACGGCCCGACCTTCGGCGAGCTGGTCAGCGCGCCGGGTGACATCGAGCCGCTCGACGAGTTCACCCCCGGCGGCATCCACTACCTCGAGGACGACGAGCAGGTCACGTTCTCCAACCCGCCGGACATCCAGGGGCAGTACACCGAGTGGCTGCGCTCCGAACTGCTGGCCGTGGCCGCTGGTGCCGGCATCACCTACGAGCAGCTGACCGGCGACCTCAAGGGCGTCAACTACTCCAGCATACGCGCCGGGGTGATCGAGTTCCGCCGCCGTGCCGAAGCCCTGCAGGCGATGCTGATCGTCCACCAGTGGTGCAAGCGCATCGCCGCCAAGTGGCTCGACGTTGCAGTCACCAGCGGCGCCCTGGTGCGCCCCGACTACTGGCGCAACCGGGCGCGGTATCTGGCCATCGACTGGATCGCCCCGAAGTGGGAATGGGTCGACCCGCTCAAGGAAGTCACCGCCGACCTCATGGAGGTGCGCGCCGGTTTCGCCCCGCGCAGCGAGAAGGCCGGCGAACGCGGCTGGGCGCTGGATCAGCTCGACGCCGAGATCGCCAAGAGCCACCAGAGCGCCGACGACAACGGCCTGGTGTTCGACTCCGACCCGCGCCGCGTGAACAAGAGCGGCGCACTGCACCAGGCCCTCCAGACCCTGGCCGACACCGAAGAAGAGGACTGACCCATGCCCTGGTTTTCCATTCAGGCGCGGGAGGACAACCCGCGCCACGCCGTCGTCGTGATCGACAAGCCCATCGGTAGCGACTGGGCGCCGGACTGGATCAACGACTTCATGGGCCTGCAGCCGGCCCGGGAATTCATCGCCGCCGTCGACGAGCTCGGCGAGCTGGACGAGATCACGGTCGAGATCAACAGCCCGGGCGGCGACGTCGCCAGCGGCGTGCGCATCTACCACTACCTGCGTGGCCACTCGGCCAAGGTGCACACCCGCGTGACCGGCATGGCGGCCAGCATCGCCACGGTGGTCATGATGGCCGGCGACACTCGCTCCATGGCCATTGGCAGCAACATGATGACCCACCGGGCCAGCGCGCTGATCTGCGGCGCCTTCAACGTCGCCGACATGGAAGAGATCGCCAGCAACCTGAAGAAGGTCGATGCCTCGCTGGTGGAGATCTACACCACGACCACTGGCAAGAGCGCCGACGAGATCAGCGGCCTGCTCGACCAGGGCGATACCTACCTCGACGCCGAGGAAGCGCTGGACTGGGGCTTCGCCACCGACGCCGATGAATCGCTGCGGGCCGTGGCCAGTGCCGACATCACGCCATTCATGAAGCAGCTCGAGCAGAGCAGCGAGATCGCCAAGCTACGGGCGGAGCTCAAGGGGCAGGGCGGCGGTGCCACCATGACCGCGGCCGATGCGCTGGCGCTGGCCTTCGATCTCACCCCCGAGCAGGCCGAGGCCCAGGCCGCCGATCTGGGTGACCAGATCATCGCGCTGCGTCAGCGGGCCGAGCCGAAATCGGAGGCGGAGGCTGCCAACGTGGTCGCTGGGTTCATCGAGTCTTTCCCGTCTCTGGCTATTGCCGTCCAACACCAGGAGGAGGGCAAACCGGTAGCTCTCATCGCCAAGGCCCTACAGATGGACGCCAAGGACATCGTTGCCGAGCCCGGCAAGGCAGTTCAGGCCATCAAGGCGCTGCAAACTGGCGCTGGAAATCCTGACGAGATCCTCGCCGCCGAACGCACCCGTGTCTCCGCCATCGCCAAGGCCTGCCAGACCACTGGCCAGCATCAGCTGCTCGAAAAGCTGGTGGACAACGGCATGCCTGAAGAGCAGGCCTCCGAGTACATCTTCGACGTCGCCGCGGCCAGCGGCGACGGCCAGCACATCAATGGCAGCCACTCGCCCGAGGGCGGCCACCGCGCCGGCATCGACTACGGAAAGATCTACGCCCGGCAGAACCGCAAGGCCGGCGCCTGACGCCCGGCCATTCCCCACCGCGGCGCCCGGCGGCGTTCGCACCCTGAACCAGTCACCACAGGAGACTGATCATGACGAGCTTCACCGAACCCCGCCACACCGGCGAGCACATCGTGTCCGAGGCCAACGGCGCCCGCTCGCGCGAGCAGGGCACCCTGGCCAGCGGCAACCTGCCGGCCGGTGCCGTGCTGGCGCTGGATACCAACGGCGATTACGTGCAGCTGGCGCCCGGTGCCTCTGACGGTACCGAGACGGCCAAGGCGGTGCTGTACGGCGCGGTCGACGCCTCCGGCGGCCCTCAGCCGTGCACCGTGCACGTGCGGGCCTGCGAGGTGCAGGAAGACGCGCTGACTCTGCCGGACGGCATCACCGAGCCGCAGACCACCACCGCGATGAACGACCTGATCGGCGTCGGCATCATCCCGCGCTGAGCCGCCTGGGGTAACCCTCCACCATCGAATGCCCACGGCCCCGCGGGGCTGGGGGACTGATCACCATCACCCATAGGAGCCAACCATGGGCATCTTCGATTCCGACATATTCACGCTGTCGTCGCTGACCGCCGCGATCAACGAGGTGACCTACGAGCCGAGCCAGATCGGTGACGCCGGCCTGTTCGAGGCCGAGGGCATCTCCACCACCAGCCTGATCATCGAGAAGGACGGCGACACCCTGGGCCTGGTGGAGAACAAGCCGCGCGGCGCGCCCGGCACCGTGGTCGGCGCCGACAAGCGCACTGGGTACAGCTTCCACACCGCTCACCTGCCCACCACCGCGACCATCGGCGCCGACGAGGTGCAGAACGTCCGGGCCTTCGGCAGCGAGGATGCCGAGCAGGCGGTGCAGACCGTGGTCAACCGCCGCCTGGCCAAGATGGCTCGGCGCATCGACATGACCCACGAGTACCATCGCCTCGGCGCGATCCAGGGCAAGGTGCTGGACTCCGACGCCACCACCGTCATCTACGACCTGTTCCAGACGTTCAACATGACCCAGCAGACCGTCGAGATGAAGCTGGATACCGCCAGCACCGACGTGCAGGGGAAGGCCCTCGACATCCACGAGAAGATCGAGGATGCCCTGGGCGGCCTCTCCTACACCGGCGTGACGGTGCGCTGCGGCAAGAGCTTCTGGAAGAAGCTCATCACCCACAGCAAGGTCAAGGAGGCCTACGAGCGCTGGCAGGCTGGCGCCCAGCTGCGCGCCGATCCCCGCGCCCCGTTCCCGTTCGGCGGCATCTTCTGGGAGCGCTATCGTGGTGGCGGCTCGGTCAAGATCGCCGACACCGAGGCCTATGCCTCTCCCGACGGCGTGATGGACCTGTTCATCACCCGCTTCGCGCCGGGTGACTACATGGACACCGTCAACACCCTGGGCCTGCCGTTCTACTCCAGCTCCAAGATGCTGGACCACAACAAGGGCGTGGAGCTGGAGGCGCAGTCCAACCCGGCGCACCTCTGCACCCGGCCCAAGGCCAACATCAAGCTCTACGAGAACACCGCCCCGTAAGGGGTGGTGAATCCCCATGAGCTTCAGCGACCTGAGTGACCGCCTCGACGAGGCGGTCATGGAGCACCTGGCCGACACCCAGTCGGGCACCTATACCCCTGCCACCGGCGACCCCGTCACGCTGCCCGTCATCGTGGAGCGCGACGTGGAGCGCACGGTTGGCGGCTACCAGGGCACGGTGGTGGAGCGACGGACGGAGCTCAGCGTCTTGCTCGCCGACCTGCCCGACGCCAAGCGGGGCGAGACCATCACCGTAGGCAGCGACACCTGGGTGTTGGAAACCCCGCTGGCCAATGACGGCCGCTGGATCACCTGGAAGGTCAAACCGGAGCGTCCGTAATGGCCCTGGAACCGATCAAGATCCGAATCGACCGGACGCAGGTTCGGCAGGTGGAGGAAGACCTGGCGCACCTGAAGAACGGTGCCGAGCGGGCGATGTCCCGGGCGATCAACCACACCTTGGGCGTGACCCGCACCGAGGTGAGCCGGGAGATCCGCAGCCAGGTGCGGCTGAAGGCGGCCTATGTGCGCGAGAAGCTGAAGGTGCGCCGGGCGACGGTGACCAAGGCCCAGGGCGCGATCCAGACGCCGACCCGCGGCCAGCTGCTGAGCCGCTACCCCTACACCGTGTATGCCAACAACAAGGGCATCGGGGTGACGGTGAAGCCCGGCGCCGGCCAGCGGCAGCGCATGCCCGGGGCGTTCGAGATCACCTTCGCCAATGGCGTGACCGCCATCGCCATTCGCACCAAGCGCGGGCCGGGCCTGGGCCGCAGCGAGGGCCTGCAGGTGCTGTATGGCCCGTCCGTCTCCCAGGTGTTCACCGACGTGAAAGACGACCTCCAGGCCCCGGCCGGCAACCGGCTGATGGAGCGCCTGGGCGTGGAGGCCGATCGCCTCCTGAATCAGCAGTGAGGGCCGCATGGCAACTCCCATCCGCGAACAGATCCTCGTCGCCCTGCAGGACAAGCTCTCCGGCCTGGCGGCGTTCGATGGCGCCCAGGTGCAGCGCTCGAACCGGCACATCGACGGCGACAACCTGCCGGCGATCAACCTGTGGGATGACAGCGACGCCACCATCGAGCAGGAGCGCTACAGCCAGACCAGCGTGACCACCCAGGTCAACGTCGAGACGCTGCACTGGGCCGACAAGGACCACACCCAGTGGAGCACCCAGGCCAACGGCCTGCTGGCCGAACTGATCAAGGCCGCCACCAGCGGCGACCGCACCCTGGACGGCCTGGCCGACGACGTGGCCTACCGCGGCGACGCCATCGACTACCCGGTGGACGGCAGCGACATGATCGGCATTGCCGTCGTGCTCGAGGTCCGCTGGCGCCACGACATCGGCGACCCCTTCACCAACAGCATGGGATAACCGGAGACCGCCATGGCGACCCTTCGAGAGATGCGCAGCGAGACGCTGCCGAGCCGCACCGACCCGCGCTGGTTCCACAAGGAGACCGTGACCGACGCCACCAGCGAACCGGTGATTCTGCCCAGCCTCGGCCGGGAAGCCGCGGTGGCCGTGAGCCCCGGCACCAACGCCAAGGTGCAGTACACCCTGAGCAGCTACGACGCTATCGCGGACGACACCGCCGTGTGGCATGACTGGCCGGCCGGTGCCGCCACCGAGGCCGCCGTGGACAGCATCACCGGCGCCGCCAGTGCGCTGCGTCTGGTGAGCACCGGGACCAGCAGCTGGGAGATCACGGTATGAGTGTATGGAAGGGCGGGCTGTGGGGCAGCCAGCGGGGTGGGGGTGGATCAGGTGGAGAGGTGGTGATCACCAATGACCAAACCATACCCTCGCTGACCCTTGAGCAGACTGCCGATGGGCAGAATCCGGTGGTGACGGCCTCGATCACTGACTCGGCTGGGTCTGTCGATGAGCTGCGCCTTTATCGCAGCGAAACGCCGATGGACCCGCAGGCCTTGCCGGCGCCTATAGTTGTACTCGGTGCGGCCGCGGTATCTCATGATGACGACACCGTGGCCATCGACACGAACTATTACTACCGGGTCGCCAGTGTCGAGGGTGGTCTGGTTCGCCTGAGTGCTGAGGCGAGTGTTGCAGTTGTTGAGACTCTTGCGCCGGACTATGCCAATGCCTCGGTCGGCGACGAGATCGGCGGCGGGATCTACGCGGGCACGATCACCTACGCGGATGCGCGACAATTCCACATTATCGCAGCGAAATCAGCGGGGGAGTCCGGGTCGATGCGCTGGAGCTTCTCGAGTTCTGGTAGTGGAATTACGGCGGAAGACCCTGACGACGGCTACCAGAACACGCAGGAGGCCCTTGGCTTCTACAACTCTATGCCCGCAATCGAGCACTGCCTCGACTATACCAACGACGGCTTCGATGACTGGTACATGCCGTCGGAGAACGAGCTGAACCTCGTCGTCCAGAACCTGTCGATCCCGGACCACCCGGAGTTCTCGATCAACAACCAGCTTGTCTACCGCTGGTCGAGCACCATGAAAAGCTCCGATTCGGCCCTGACACAACGGTTCTCCGACGGGGTGACCTTCAACCAGAACGTGACGCAGGACCGCCCGGTGCGCCCCGTCCGCCGCGTGCCGGTGTAACCCGTAACCCCTCACAAGCACCGACCATAAAACCCGCCACCCGGCGGGTTTTTCATGCCCGGCCGCCGGGCTCTCATCACATCAGCCACACCAGAGGAGATGCCTGATGGCCATCACCAACAACCCGAAGCTCGAGTACGAGTCCGGCCAGTCGTTTCAGGACTTCGAGGAGATGAGCGACACCGGCGACGCGACCACTTTCGAGGCGTCGTTCGCGCCGTGGTCCGGCCGTTCCGGTTTCGAGGCCGCCGTGCTGCCGTTCGGCCTGGCCACCGGCGGCGACATCACGCCGAACACCGGCAACGACTCCGTGGCCGTGGCGGCGCTGACCGCTTACATGCCGGGCACCGCGGCGGCGAATGCCGATGGCCTGGCCAGCGTGGCCAGCGGGACCGTGGCCGTGACCCGGGCCGTCACCGACACCCACATCATCAACTCGATCACCGTGGACGCCTCCGGCGCGCTGGTCGCGGTGCAGGGCAGCGAGGGCACCTCCTTCACCGAGACACGCGATGCCGCCGGCGGCCCGCCGCTGATCCCCGTCGACTCGGTGGAGATCGGCCAGGTGCGGCTCTCTGCCCAAGCCGCGGCGGTGGTGAAGACCTCCGAGATCTTCCAGGTGGTGGGCACGCATACCGAGCGCTATGACTCGCCGGTGTGGACCGAGGACCCGACGGCGGGCGAGATCACCTTCGCCACCGCGCTGCCGGCCATCCATACCGGCAGCGTACCGAAGCAGGTGCACGTGCGTGGCTACGTGCCCATCTTCGCCGAGCTGCCGCGCGTCTCCGACTTCGTGCCGGCGGACGAGTCCAACACCGTGAACTCGACCCAGATCTACGGCAGCACTCTGGGCTCTGTGAGCTCCTCGCTCGGCCAGGCCTCGTTCACCTACTACGGCCAGGACGGCATCACCGACCCGATCATCAAGGTGAAAGGGGAGCGCCTGTGGTTCCGCTGGTACCAGGACCGCAACCGCGCGCCGTTCTCGCTGACCCAGGGCATCGTCGGCATCAGCCGCACCTACCCGGCGGGCGACCATGTGAACATCCCGGTCACCATCTCCGCCGAGCAGCCCACCGAGGACTTCGACGGCTGACGCCGGCCGTTCGCCTCACGCCTGACCTCCGGCCCCGGCACGCCCGGGGCCGGCCTCTTTCCACATGCGAGCAGGAGCTGGCATGGAATTCGACATCAGCAAGTTCACCGGCGCCACGTTCACCCCGCGCGAGGAAGACGTGCAGGTGCCGGGCCTCAAGGCATTCTTTACCGGCGAACCGGAGAAGGACGACAAGGGCAATCCCAAACCGCCGGTGTGGCGGGTGCGTGGGCTCAAGGGTGCCGAGCTGGCCAAGGCCAACGAGGCCGTGGAGATGAACCGCAACCGATCCGCCATCGCCGAGGCACTGGCCAGCGGCAAGGACCAGAAGATCACCGAGGCACTGCGCGAGCTGATCGGCAACGGAGAGAAGGTGCCGGATGACACCGCTAAGCGTATCGAGATGTTGACCCTCGGCAGCGTGTCGCCCGAGTGCTCCGGCCAACTAGCGGTAAAGTTGGCCGAGGCGTTCCCCATCGAGTTCACCCAGCTGACCAACAAGATCATGCAGCTGACCGGCCTGGGCGGTGAGCCGGGAAAGCCCAAGCGCTCTTCAGGGAAGACGAAGTCCGCCTCGCGCTCAGCCTCTGCCACCTGAAGGGCGAGTTCCTGTTCCGCGTGCGGCCCGACCTGTTCCCCCTGCAGATGCTGACCTCGCTGGAGTGCGAGCTGTGGTCACTGTTCTTCGACGAGCAGAAGGCCCGGCAGGACGGCCAGCCCAAGACCTGACCCTTTCCCCGTTACCCGAGCGCCCGCCACCCGGCGGGCGTTTCTGTGCCTGATTGCCGGAGGTGGCTATGCCGCAGCTATCACTATCGCGCCGCACTGTGCTGGCGCCTACACCTGGTCTCGCCGTGCAATCCGGTAAGCGCAAGAAGGCGGTGTTCGGCCAACCGGGTGACGTGGTGAAGATCAAGGGCGAGTCGCTCCACAACGGGGTGCGCTGGTTCAAAGCCACGCTCTACCGCGGTGATCGCCGGGTAGGGAGCGGCTACTTGATCTCGACGGCTCTTGTCGGGCAAGCCGGCGCCTCCTCTGTACTGGGTAGCTGATCATGGCCGATCTCGAAAAGACCGTCGCCATCATCTTCGAGGGCGTCGACCGCATGGGCGCCGGGGTGGATTCCTCCACCCGCAAGCTCGACAGCCTGACGGCCGCGGTGCGCAACGCCTCTCAGCCGATGGCCGATGCCACCTTGGCGGCGTTCAAGTTCGAGGGCGCGCTGCTCGCCGGCGGCGCGGCGGCCGCGGCGTTCGCGGTGAAGCTGGCCGGTGACTTCGACGCCCAGTTCCGCGAGATCGCCACGCTGATCGACCAGCCCATCGAGGCGCTGGGCGACTTCCGCGCGGAGATTCAGGCCTACGGCCGCGACTCTACCCAGTCGCTAGGGCAGATCAACCAGTCCGTCTACAGCGCGATCTCCGCCGGCATCGACTACGCCGACTCCCTGGACGCTGTGCGCCAGGCCGAGCGCCTGGCCATCGCCGGCAAGGCGGATCTCGATCAGTCGCTGACGGTGCTGGTGTCCTCGCTCAACGCCTACGGCGTGGGCATGGAGGAGGCCGAGCGATTCTCTGACCTGCTGTTCCAGACCGTGCGCTCCGGCCAGACCACGCTGCCCGAGCTGGGCAACTCGCTGGCAGCCGTGACCGGTCTGGCGGCGACCGCCGGCGTGAGCTTCGACGAGCTGCTGGCGGCCGTGGCCACGCTGACCGCCACCGGCTCCGGTACCGCCGAGGCGATCACCCAGGTGCGCGGGGCGATCTCCAACATCCTCAAGCCCACCAGCCAGGCCCGCGACATGGCCGCCGAGCTGGGGCTGGAGTTCAACGCCTCGGCGCTGGAAAGCAAAGGCTTCGCGCAGTTCATGCGCGACGTGGGCGAGGCCACCGGCGGCAGCACCGAGCAGATGTCGCTGCTGTTCGGCGACGTGGAGGCCCTGAACGGCTCGCTGACGCTGACCGGTCTGGGCGCCGAGAAGTTCGCCGAGACCATCGGCGCCATGGGCGACAGCGCCGGCGCCACGGAAACCGCGTTCGAGAAGATGCGCGGCACCGTGGAGAACGGCAGCCAGAGTATCCGCAACGCGCTGGAGGCGGCGTTCGTCGGCGTGGGCACGCCGCTGCTCGACGAGTTCGGCGGCATTCAGGAGGCCATCGCCGCGATCTTCAACGCCATCGGCGTGAGCGTGGACGGTGGCCAGCTCGAGGCGTTTGTCGACCAGCTCGAGAGCATGTTCCAGGGCATGGAGCAGACCCTGCGCGACGTGGCGCAGAACCTGCCGGAGGCCCTGGAGGAGGCCGACTTCTCCGGCTTCTTCGAAGGGATCGAAGCCATTCAGCGGGCCGTCAGCAATCTCTTCGACGGCGCCGACCTGACCAGTGCCGATGGTCTGGTGTCGGTGATCGAGACGCTAGGGCTCGGCTTCCGCGCGCTCTCGGAGTATGTGGGCGGGGCCATCGAGGGCATCGGCCCCTTCCTCGAGCAGCTGGCCGAGCTCACCGGCTGGTTCCTCGAGCTGGACCCGGCGGTGTTCGCCGCCGCGGGCACCATCGGCGGGCTGTCGATCGTCATCAACACCCTGGCCACCGCCGCCCTGGCCACCACCGGTGCGGTGCGCGGCCTGGCCGGTTCCGGCGGCGTGGTGGCCAAGGGCACCCCCATCCTCAAGGGCATGGTGAGCGTGCTGACCGGGCCGCTGGGCCTGGTGGCCGCCGCTGGCGCCGTGGGCACCGCAGTGTTCAAGGCCGGCGAGCAGATGCTCGAGGCCAACCGCGCCATCGACGAAAGCCGCCGTGCCCATGCCGAGCTGGCGCAGGCGGTCGAGGACGGCCGCCTGGTGTGGGACTACGCCGTGGACGACTACGTCGCCGCCGCCGAAGCCCAGGAGACCCTGCAGGACCGGGTCAACGCCAGCCAGCAGGCCCTGGCCGACTGGGTGCGGAGCCTGGGCGACACCTCGACCGAGGCCGAACGCCAGGCGCAGGCGATCCGTTCCTCGGCCGCCCAGTACACCGACTGGGAGCAGGTGGTCGACGAGGCCTGGAAGAGCAGCGAGTCGTTCCGCGAGGAGCAGGAGGCCACCACCAAGAGCCTGCGCAGCATGCTCGAGGCCATCGGCCCGGTGGAGGACGCCTGGAAGGCGGTGGGCGAGGGCGTCTACGAGAACGTCACCAACATCGGCGAGCTGGAGGCGGCCTACGACAAGGTGCGCCTGGCGTTCGACGAGGGGCTGATCAGCCAGGCTCAGTTCGATGAGCTGACCAGCTACTACGAGACCATGAAGAGCGGCGCCGAGACCGGCGAGCAGGCCCAGCAGCAGGTCGCCGATGCTGCCCTGCAATCCGAGGAGGCCATCCTCAAAGCCCGGGACGCCGTGCTCGAGCAGGAGCTGGCGCTGGAGGAGCTGGCCAGCAACGAGCGCATCAAGCGCATGGAGTTCTCGGCCGAGATCCAGACGGCCCAGATCGAGGCGGACGTGAGGCGGGTGGAGGCGGTATTCGAGTCGCTGAACACCTCGATCACCAGCACCGGCGACACGCTCTCCAGCCTCTACGGCACGCTGGGCAGCGAGAACCTGTCGCGGCTGCAGGAGCTAGACCTGGAAAAGGTTCTCGACGACGAGAACCGCCGCCGCGAGGAGGCCTTCAGGCTGCAGCAGCGTCTGACCGAGGCGCAGATCGAGCAGATGCGCGCCAAGACCGAGGCGCTGCGCCGCGGCGACGGGCTGATCAAGATCGACTCCACCGGCCTAGAGCCGGCGCTGGACATGCTGCTGTGGGAGGTGCTGGAGAAAGTCCAGCTGCGAGCCAACGCCGAGGGCGCGGAGTTCCTGCTGGGGATTGGGTGAGGTGCTAACCTGACTAGGGGATTCAGCACAGGGAGCCAGGCAGAATCATGAAACAGGCGATGCTCGCGATGCTGGTGTTGTTGATGGCGCCGGCGACCGCTCATGCGGTCTACAAGTGCGAGATGGATGGGCGGACCGTCTATCAGCAGACCCCGTGCGTAGAAGGGCGCTCCGCAGCGCCAGGGGATGGCACGTTTTCCCAGATGGGAGGTGGCATTGACCACGCCTCTCAGCGGTGGCTGCAGGAGCGCATTCACCGTGAGAAGCGAGAAGCTGCCCGAGCCAATGCTGCTGCGGCTGCCCGTGAGCGTGAACGTGATGAGCAGCGTCGCGTGGAGCGACAGGCCCGGCGCTCCGGCATCGTGGCTGAGGGGATGAGTGAGCGCGACGCCCGGAGGATGTATGGCACGCCGGACAGCGTGAACATCAGCCAGTCCGGGGGTCGTAGCTGCAAGCACCTGCGCTGGCGCGATCCCTACCGCACGGTGATGGTCTGCGACGGAGAGGTCGCCAACTCCTATGCCCAGGGAGTCGAATAGCTGGCGCTCGCCTGACATGCCCTCCGGAAGCCCGCCACCCGGCGGGCTTTTTCGTGCCCGCTCGATAGAGGACACCTCATGACCTACCACATCGGCCTGGCGGCCCGGACCTATGACCCCGAGGGCGCGATGCTGCTGCCCTGGCGTGAGGGCACCGAGGCGGAGGGGATCGAGCGCCGGGTGAGCCGCACCCGCACCCTCGACGGCGGCGTGGCTGTCACCGACCGCGGCCATGTGCCCGGCGACCGCACCGTGATCGTTTCCCTCGAGGGCGCGACCCGAGCCCGCCTCGACCAGGCCCGGCGCCTGCTGCGCCTGCACGGCAACGTGACGGTGAGCCTGCCGGACGGGTGCTTCACCGCCGCACCCCAGCGCTTCGACGAAAACCGCCAGACCCTGACCCTGCTGATCCGCGGCACTGCCTGACCCGACTCAATCGCCACCCTGAACATGAGCCCCGCCAGTGTGCGGGGCTTTTTTCTGGCTGAGGAAACTCCATGCGCTACGGCTTCGTGAACAACTTCGAGCAAACCCTGGCCGCGGACCTCGCCGCCGGCGCCACGACCATGACGCTGGACGGGGGCGGCTCGAAGCTCTCGGCGGCGACCACGGATTTCGTCTACACGCTGACGCTGCTGAACCCCAGCACCGGGGCCAAGGAGATCGTGCACGCCACCGGCGTGAGCGGCGACGACGTGACGATCGTGCGTGAACAGGAGGGCACCACGGCGCAGTCTCCGTGGCCCAGCGGCACGCCGGTGGAGATGCGGCTGACGGCGGCGACGGCGGATGCGTTCGCACAGAATCAGGCGCCCGGGGCCCGTTCCGACGGCAACCTGGCACTGGGCTACAACGCGACGGTCGACGACTCCGGCGGAACGATCGTCAGTGCCACGGTGATCGGCGACGGGGCCACGTCCACAGCACAGTCTGCGACGGTGATCGGCGCCTATGGCAGCGCAGCGGGGTTCGAGGGCACCGCCCTGGGCCGCGAGTCGCAGGCCGATGGGGCGCAGTCTCTCGCGGGCGGTGCGTATGCCCAGGCGCCGGCGGACGAGGCGATCGCGTTCGGCGACCATACGGTGGCCAACGCGAATCGCGCCATCGCCCTGGGCGCCTGGACCTGGAGTAGCGGGTATCAGTCAATCGCGATCGGCTACAGCCTGGGGCCCGATGAGCCGGACAGCGTGGCCATCGGCGCTGGCGTCCGGCTGGCGCTGGCCGGCGGCATGGTGATCAACGCTGTGCCGGTGCTGGCCAAAGCGCCCCGGGAGTATTTCGATGCCTCCACCAATAATGCCGCGTACCTGGTGGCCTCGCGCGTGGTGTTGCAGACCGAGACCCTGGACCTGACCATGCTGGGCGCGTCGTTCACGCTGACGATGCCGACGGGCTCCTCCAACACCTCGGTGCTGTTCATCGACAGCATCGACGTGGTGCTGCTGTCGGTCGACACCATCAACACCGCCCCCGACATCAAGCTGGGCACGACCTCCGGCGGCAACGACATCATGGGCGCCACGACGATCACGGCCTCCGCGGTGCACGAGCGTCAGCAGGCGTCGTCGCTCATTCCTGACCAGGGGGTGACGGCCGTGCATGCCGAGGTGGCGACCGCGGCGGATGCCACCGCGATGACCGGCCGCGTCGTGCTCCACGGCTATGTAATGGAGGTCTGACGCCGTGATGCTCAACGGCTCTACGCTCAATGGCGCCACCCTGAACGGGGCGTCCTCGTTGCCTGGGGTCGACGACTGGGAGGCCGAAGCGCCGCTGGAACGCCGGACCGTCTATGTGCTGGACGTGGGCAGCCTGCGCGTGCCGATCAGCAGCGCCCAGTCGACGATGCGGCTGAGCGGGCAGTCGTTCCTGCAGGCCGTTGTTCCCTCCGGCGATCTCTATATCGACGAACTCGAGACCCTGGCCGGCGCCACCATGACCCTGCGCAAGGGGTACCGCTACGCCGACGACTCCCTCTCGCCCCTGGAGGCGATTGCCGAGGCGCCGTTCGAGACGCTGCGCAGCGACGCCGGCGCGACGGATACCCGGCTGACCCTGGGCGGATATGGGGAGGTGTTCCCCTCCACGATGACGACTCGGGACCTGCGCGCCGTACAGTACCGCAGCACCAGCGATACCGGCGTGCGCCGGGTGCGGTGTGGCATCGACCTGTTCCTGCGCCCCGGGCATAACGCCCGGGACATCGATGGGGTGGAGTTCCCCGTGGGCGTCATCCAGCACTTCATCAACGACATCGTGGAGTTCATGGAGGTGCTGCAGGATGGGTAGGGGGCGGATCCTCGTCGACAACGGAGCGGGCCATTACACCGTCGAGGTGATGGAGGACCGCTCCCGTGCCAACGCTCGCCGGACGCTGGCGGAGCAGCGTGTGTCGGCCCTGGATGGGCGAATCGGCGAGCTCGAGACCAACCTGGCGGCGGCTCAGTCCGATGTGGACGCCGCCGCCGACGATCGCGACCAGGCCATCGCCGACTACCAGGCGGCCCTGGCCGGTGGCGGGGAGCCGGATGCCGAGCTGCGCCAGGCGCTGACGGAAACCGCCGAGGCCCTGCTGGCGGCGACGGCAACGCGCGACGCCATCGCCGCCGACATCCGCGCCCTGAAAGCCGAGCGGCTCGCCCTGCAGCGGCGCATCGACCTGATCGACGCCCTGCCGGCGCTGCGCCAGGTTGACGCCTGGTGCGCGGATTACAGCGAGGGCCTGGGAGGCGAGGTGGCCACCGCGGAGGTGCCGGGAGAGATCGGCCAGCTACTGGTGCGCCCGGGGTTCGACGACGGGGCGGCCTGGTCCGCGAGCAGTGACGGCGCCATACAGCCGGCACTCTCCGGCACGCCGGCCGGGGTGTTCTACTCCCTGGCGATGCTGCCCGGCTGGCAGAAGTGGCGGCCGACGTTCCGCATTGCCACCATCGACGCCCTCAACAACGATCTCTGCGACATCACCCTGGACGCGGCCAGCAGCAGCCAGCAGGGGCTGAACGTGAACGCCCAGTCCGCCTACGCGGACGTGCCGATCTACTACATGAACTGCCACGGCGATGCCTTCGAAGTAGGGGACCGGGTGCTGGTGGCATTCAGCGGCAACACCGACGCGCCGATGGTAGTGGGATTCGAGAGCAACCCGCGGCGCTGCGACGGCCTGTGGTTCTATCCCCGGATGGCCATGGCAGACGACCCCAGCAAATACGTGGAGGTGGCGCCGCAGCTCTACTGGGACGGCGAGGACTACACCATTCAGGAGAGCCAGGTCACCGAGTATGCGGTGGATGCCATCAATCAGCTGAACGACGACGGCAACACCGTGGTGCCCTGGACGATCGACAGCATCGCGCACACCTTCAGCGAGACCGTGGCGGATGCCGGTGGCGCCACATCCGCGCCGGACATCGATGTCACGCTCGACCGCGACCTGACCCAGAGCTATGAGTCCCATTTCTACGCCGTGGACGAGAACACCTACGGCCGGCGCTACTCCCAGGACGTCACGGACACCCTGACGGTGACCGTCGACTTCACCTACGACGGCCTGGCCGTGGCGATCAGCATGGATACGTCGTTCTCGATCTCGCTGATCAAGGACACCCAGCACGGCACCCTGAACATGGGGAGCGAACCGCGCACCGTGACCGATACCCCGGTGCCGAGCGAGCCGATCGTGCAGGAGAGCCCGCCGAGGAGCTATGCGGCCACGATCACCGTCAATGGAACAGTGTTCGACTGCCATGTGTCCGACAACGTCGACAGCGAAGGCGATGTCATCCTGGGCACTTGGTACGGTGCCTACGGGTACAAGCAGCACTACTCCACGGGCACGCTGTCGACGGACGTGGTGGTATCGACCGATGACGATCATCTGCTGGTGACGCTGGCTCACTATGACTATGCCCCGGCTCTGGAGCGCACCATCCCCTACCTGTACACGTTCAAGGTCTACAAGGATGGGGTGACGGCGCCGGAGCGGGTGATCGCGCCCAGTTCCCACAAGCAGCAGATCGCCGCCAACACGGACCTGAGCTATAGCGAGATCTACCGGACAATCTGACGGAGGAATCGGCTGACGCGAAGCGTTGGCGATCACCTACACACCGCCTCGGCCGGGTTCCATCTGATCAGCACCTCGCCGGTCTCCAGCCGGGTGATGTCCACGTTGCCGTGGGTCTCGAACTCCTCGAGCAGGCGCTCCCAGTCCGCCGGGTCGTCATCCGGCCAGGGCGCCAGGGTGAGCTGATACTGCTGCCGGCGGGTCGCCGCGGCGAGCTGCTGCTGCACCCGGCGGCCGAGCTGCTCGTAGCTGGTGGGGGTGTGCTGATCCATGGCGCCTCTCCCTGTCGTGACTGGATGGGTATCCAGTATCGGCAGGGTGGGGTGGAGGATGCAAGGGGAGGGGCCAACGCCCTGTGAGATCAGGGCGTGGGGCATGAATGGGGCAAACCGGACGCCATTCCATGCCATCTGGCGGGGTGGGGAGGTGGTGCCAGGTGGTTGATCAGGCCAGCAACGGCGCGGGGTATCGGCTGCTGGCGCTGGATGCCCGTCCATATGCGGCCATCATCGGCGTGTGCTTGGCGCTGGCCTGTGACATGGGCTTCCTTGACTGGCTGGGATGACGGTGAAGAACGAAGGCTCGGGATGGCGTCCGACACGCCATGCATATCGCGGACAAAGCCAGTATTCTACGCTCAAGGACGGCCGGCGTCAGGGTCGTCGAGACAACCTCAGGGCCACCGCCGCCGATGTTGGCGCGGGCTGATCCGTCGACAGGTCCCGGAGCGCCTGACCGACGAGGGGGCGCTGTGACCCCCTCCCTGGGCGCCACTCTTGCCCTCCATGGCAAAAGAGCCCCTCTACTGCCTGTCCCCGGCGCCCGCGCATCATGCTGAGCGGCGAGCGGTTGGGCGCGAGAACTTGGAGGGAAGCCGATGTCCGTATCGCCCGAGACCTGCCGCCTCGCCGAGACGCTCGGCGAGCTTTGCCGGGCCCGGGGCGTGACCGTGACCGCCGCCGAGTCCTGCACCGGCGGGGGAGTGGCCTGCGCCATCACCGAGGTGGCCGGCAGCTCGGACTACTTCGAGACCGGCTACGTGACCTACGCCAACGCGGCCAAGACGCGTCTGCTGGGCGTGCCCGAGGCGCTGCTCGAGGCGCACGGCGCGGTCAGCCGCGCGGTGGTGGAGGCCATGGTGGCCGGGGCCTGCCGCGACAGCGGCGCCGATCTGGCCGTGGCAATCAGCGGCGTGGCCGGTCCCGGTGGCGGCAGCGAGGACAAGCCGGTGGGCACGGTCTGGCTGGCCTGGGGCAGCGCCGAGCGGGTGCGCGCCGAGCGTCGCCATTTTCCCGGAGAGCGGGATGCGGTGCGGAACCAGGCCGTGGACGCCGCCCTCGAGGGGCTGATCATCGAGCTGGAAAACGGCTAGCATGGTATCGGCCAGTCCGCTCGGATCGGGCTGGCCGAGCGCCATGTTTTTCGTCATACTACTGTGCAGTCATACAGTGCTTTCGGCGGGCCGTGCGGCCCGTCGCCACGACCCACGTTTCGTCAGCGCCGTGCCCCACGGCGACCGTTTAGGAGACCCACATGGCTCAGGACGACAATCGTTCCAAGGCGCTCGACGCCGCGCTTTCCCAGATCGACCGGCAGTTCGGCAAGGGAACCGTGATGCGCCTGGGGGATGCCCCGCGCGTGGCGATGCCCTCGGTGTCCACCGGCTCGCTGGGCCTGGACGTCGCGCTGGGCATCGGCGGCCTGCCCTATGGTCGCGTGGTGGAGATCTTCGGTCCCGAGTCCTCGGGCAAGACCACCCTGACCCTGTCGGTGATCGCCGAGGCCCAGAAGCAGGGCAAGACCTGCGCCTTCATCGACGCCGAGCATGCCCTCGACCCGAGCTATGCCGAGAAGCTCGGCGTCAATCTCGACGACCTGCTGGTGTCCCAGCCCGACACCGGCGAGCAGGCCCTGGAGATCTGCGACATGCTGGTGCGCTCCGGCGGGGTCGACGTCATCATCATCGACTCGGTGGCGGCCCTGACCCCGCGGGCCGAGATCGAGGGCGAGATGGGCGACTCCCACGTCGGCCTCCAGGCTCGCCTGATGTCCCAGGCCCTGCGCAAGATCACCGGCAACATGAAGACCGCCAACTGCATGGTGGTGTTCATCAACCAGATCCGCATGAAGATCGGCGTGATGTTCGGCAGCCCCGAGACCACCACCGGCGGCAACGCCCTGAAGTTCTACTCCAGCGTGCGCCTGGACATCCGCCGCACCGGCTCGGTGAAACAGGGCGACGAGGTCACCGGCAACGAGACCCGGGTCAAGGTGGTCAAGAACAAGGTCTCGCCGCCGTTCCGCCAGGCCGAGTTCCAGATCCTCTACGGCAAGGGCATCTACCACGCCGGCGAGGTAGTCGACCTGGGCGTGCAGTGCGGCCTGGTCGACAAGGCCGGCGCCTGGTACAGCTACCAGGGCAACAAGATCGGCCAGGGCAAGGCCAACGCCGCCCAGTTCCTCGAGGACAACCCGGCGGTGATGGAGGAGATCGAGAGCCAGATCCGCGCCCAGCTGCTGGCCACGCCGGAGCCCCGCGAGGAAGAGGCCGCCGCCGAAGCGGCATCGGGCGAGCGCGGCGGCGAGCTGCTCTAGGCCGTGGCGCGGGCCGACGACGCCTCGCCCCGCGAGGACGCCATCCGCCTGCTGGCGCGACGCGAATACGCCCGCGCGGAGCTTCGCGAGCGCCTGGCCGCCAAGGGGCATGGCCCCGAGGCGGTCGAGGCCTGCCTGGCGGCGCTCGTCGAGCAGGGCCTGCAGTCCGATGCGCGCTTCGCCGAGAGCTTCCTGCGCGCCCGGGTGGCGCGCGGCCAGGGCCCGGTGCGGATCCGCGCCGAGCTGTCCCGCCGGGGCATCGACGAGGCCACCGCCCGGGCGGCCTTCGACGAGGCCGCGGGGGAGGTCGACTGGTTCGCCCTGGCCGCCGAGACCCTCGCCCGGCGCTTCGACGGGCCCGGCCAGGCCCCCCGCGAGCGGGCCCGCCGGGAGCGCTTCCTGGCCGGTCGCGGCTTCGATTTCGACCAGCTCCGACATGCCCTGGCGCATGCCTGGGACGACGCCTGATCCTCCCGCCCCTTTAGTCGCTTGATCTGTGCGCTATAATGGCTCCCTTTGCGAACGCCCCGGGTGGCAGTCCGATGACGGCTGCAACGCCCGCCCAGCGGGCCACCATGCCTATCGCCACGGATACCCCATGAAAAGCGCAGACATCAGACAGGCCTTTCTGAGCTACTTCGAGGAGCAGGGGCACACCATCGTGCCGTCCAGTTCCCTGGTGCCGGGCAATGACCCGACGCTGCTGTTCACCAACGCCGGGATGGTTCCCTTCAAGGACGTCTTCCTGGGCCGCGACCCGCGCCCCTACGTCCGCGCCACCTCGGCCCAGCGCTGCGTGCGCGCCGGCGGCAAGCACAACGACCTGGACAACGTCGGCTACACCGCCCGCCACCACACCTTCTTCGAGATGCTGGGCAACTTCAGCTTCGGCGACTACTTCAAGCGCGACGCCATCCGCTTCGCCTGGACCTTCCTGACCGAGGTGCTGGGGCTGCCCAAGGACAAGCTGTGGGTCACCGTCCACGTCAGCGACGACGAGGCCGAGCGCATCTGGAAGGACGAGATCGGCGTCGACCCCGAGCGCTTCTCCAAGCTCGACGAGGACAACTTCTGGCAGATGGGCGACACCGGGCCCTGCGGGCCGAGCTCGGAGATCTTCTTCGACCATGGCCCCGAGGTCTGGGGCGGCCCTCCCGGCAGCCCCGAAGAGGACGGCGACCGTTACATCGAGATCTGGAACCTGGTCTTCATGCAGTTCGACCGG
This sequence comes from Halomonas koreensis, assembly GCF_031451675.1. Classification (NCBI taxonomy): domain Bacteria; kingdom Pseudomonadati; phylum Pseudomonadota; class Gammaproteobacteria; order Oceanospirillales; family Halomonadaceae; genus Halomonas; species Halomonas koreensis. Next base: position 166,664 of record NZ_JARWAK010000008.1, read on the forward strand.
GATGCCTCGGGCGAGATGCACCCGCTGCCCAAGCCGTCCATCGACACCGGCATGGGCCTGGAGCGCATCGCTGCGGTGATGCAGGGCGTGCATTCCAACTACGAGATCGATCTCTTCCAGAACCTGCTGGCGGCGGCGGCCCGGGCCACCGGTCACGCCGACACCACCACGCCCTCGCTGCGGGTGATCGCCGACCATATCCGCTCCTGCGCCTTCCTGATCGCCGATGGCGTGCTGCCCTCCAACGAGGGGCGCGGCTACGTGCTGCGTCGGATCATCCGCCGCGCGGTGCGCCATGGCCACAAGCTCGGCGCCGAGGGTCGCTTCTTCCATAAGCTGGTGGGCGCGCTGGATGCCGAGATGGGCGAGGCCTACCCGGAGCTGCGCGAGGCCCGGCACCAGATCGAGCGCGTGCTGCTCAAGGAGGAGGAGCAGTTCGCCCGGACCCTGGATCACGGCATGGGCCTGCTCGAGGAGGCGCTGGACGGCCTCGGCGGCGACACCCTGCCCGGCGAGACGGTGTTCAAGCTCTACGACACCTACGGCTTCCCCTATGACCTGACCGCCGACGTCTGCCGCGAGCGCGGCGTGTCGCTGGACGAGGCCGGCTTCGAGCGCGAGCTGGAGGCTCAGCGCGAGCGTGCCCGGGCGGCCAGCCAGTTCGGCGCCGACTACGGCGCGGCCTTGGACCTGGAGGGCGAGACCGACTTCACGGGCTACGAGCGCCTGGAGGATCGCGCCACCGTCACCGCGGTCGTCGACCGCGAAGGCAACGCCCTGGCCGGCCTCGAGGCCGAGCAGCGCGGCCTGGTGGTGCTCGACCGCACGCCCTTCTACGCGGAGTCCGGCGGCCAGGTGGGCGACACCGGCTACCTGGAGCTCGACGGCGGCCGCTTCCTGGTCACCGATACCCAGAAGCAGGGCGGCCACCACCTGCACCACGGCGTGCTGCTGGAAGGCAGCCTGGCGGTCGGCGCCCAGGTGACCCCCAGGGTCGACCCGGCGCTGCGCGCGGCCACGGTGCGCAACCACTCCGCCACCCACCTGCTGCACAAGGCGCTGCGGATGGTGCTGGGCGATCACGTCCAGCAGAAGGGTTCGCTGGTCACCCCGGAGCGGTTGCGCTTCGACTTCAGCCACTTCGAGCCGATGACCGCCGAGCAACTGGCCGAGGTCGAGCGCCTGGTCAACGAGCAGGTGCTGGCCAACGCCGACACCCGCATCGAGCACATGACCCTGGATGAGGCCAAGGACCGCGGCGCCGCGGCGCTGTTCGAGGCCAAGTACGCCGAGGACGTGCGGGTGCTGACCATCGGTGCCGACGCCTTCTCCGTCGAGCTGTGCGGCGGCACCCACGTGGCCCGCAGCGGCGACATCGGCTGCTTCCATATCGTCAGCGAGGCTGGCATCGCCTCCGGCGTGCGCCGCATCGAGGCCATCACCGGCGAGGGCGCGCTGGCCTACTTCCGCGAGCAGGAGGCCCGGGTGGCCCGCCTCGGCGAGCGGCTCAAGGCCAAGCCCGAGCAGGTCGAGGAGCGCGTCGACTCGCTGATCGAGCGCAATCGCGGCCTGGAGAAGGAGCTCGAGCGCCTCAAGGCCAAGCTGGCCAGCGCCGCCGGCAACGACATGCTGGGCGAGGCCCATGAGGTCAAGGGCGTCAAGGTCCTGGCCAAGCGGCTGGAGGGCGTGTCCGGCAAGGAACTGCGCGGCATGCTCGACCAGCTCAAGAACAAGCTGGGCTCCGGCATCGTGGTGCTGGGCGTGGCCGACGAGGCCGCCGGCAAGGTCAGCCTGATCGCCGGGGTCACCGAGGACCTCACCGCCCGGGTCAAGGCCGGCGAGCTGGTCAACCACGTCGCCGCCCAGGTGGGCGGCAAGGGCGGCGGTCGACCGGACATGGCCCAGGCCGGCGGCAGCGATGCCGCGGCCCTGCCGACGGCGCTGGAGAGCGTCCCGGTGTGGGTCGAGGAACGACTCTAGTTCGGCGAAAGGGGCCGGAGGCAGCGATGCCTTCGGCCCCTGGTCTATCCGGCCCTTCGCACGCTTCCCCCTTCCAACGCTAAACCGACACGAGGGACAACGACACATGGCACTATACGTACAGAAGTTCGGCGGCACCTCGGTGGGCTCCGTGGAGCGCATCAAGGCCGTGGCCGAGAAGGTCAAGGGCTTCCGTGACGCCGGCCATCAGGTCGTGGTCGTGGTCTCCGCCATGAGCGGCGAGACCAACCGCCTGATCGGCCTGGCCAACGACATCAACGACGAGCCCACGCCGCGCGAGATGGACATGCTGGTGTCCACCGGCGAGCAGGTGACCATCTCGCTGCTGACCATGGCCCTGCACAAGCTGGGCGTGCCGGCCACCTCCTACACCGGCTCCCAGGTCGGCATCATGACCGACAGCGCCCACACCAAGGCGCGCATCCAGCGCATCGAGACCGAGGACATGCGCCAGGACCTGGACGACGGCCAGGTGGCCGTGGTCGCCGGCTTCCAGGGCGTCGACGAGGAGGGCAACATCACCACCCTCGGCCGCGGCGGCTCCGACACCACCGGCGTGGCGCTGGCCGCGGCGCTGAACGCCGATGAGTGCCAGATCTACACCGACGTCGACGGCGTCTACACCACCGACCCGCGGGTCTGCTCCCGGGCTCAGCGCCTGGACACCATCACCGTGGAGGAGATGCTGGAACTGGCCAGCCTGGGCTCCAAGGTGCTGCAGATTCGCGCCGTCGAATTCGCCGGCAAGTACAACGTGCCGCTGCGCGTGCTGTCCAGCTTCCAGGACGGCCCCGGCACCCTGATCGTTGCAGATTCCGACAAAGACGAGGACTCCATGGAAGAACCGCTGATCTCCGGCATTGCCTTTACCGCCAACGAGGCCAAGCTGACCCTGCTCAACACCCCGGACGTGCCGGGCGTGGCCTCGAAGATCCTGGGCCCGATCGCCGACGCCAACATCGAGATCGACATGATCGTGCAGAACGTGGCCCCGGCCGGCGACTACACCGACTTCACCTTCACCGTCGCCAAGGGCGACTACAAGCAGACCCTGAAGATCCTCGAGGAGCAGGTCCTGCCCGCCCTGGGCGAGGGCGAGGTCAAGGGCGACGACAAGATCGCCAAGGTCTCCCTGGTGGGCGTCGGCATGCGCTCCCACGCCGGCGTGGCCTCCAAGATGTTCCGCGTGCTGTCCGAGGAGAACATCAACATCCGCATGGTCTCCACCTCCGAGATCAAGATCTCCGTGGTGGTCGACGAGAAGCACATGGAGCTCGCGGTGCGCGCCCTGCACCAGGCCTTCGGGCTCGACAAGGACGACATCGAGAGCGAATAACGCTTCGAATCCCGTCGTCAGCTTCTACGCTTGTAGGGGAGTCCCGGCGCCATCGGCCGGGCTTCCTTTCAACGAGCCCATGGGGTGTCATGGTCGTTGCCTGGCATCCCGTTCGCCGTATGGCGTCCCGGGCCATGACAGACGAGCATCCCGCAAGTCAGAAGTCTGAGAAGGAGATCAGTCATGCTCATTCTGACCCGCCGCGTCGGCGAAACCCTGATGATCGGCGACGACATCACCGTCACCGTCCTGGGCGTGAAGGGCAACCAGGTCCGCATCGGCGTCAACGCGCCGAAGGACGTGGCCGTGCACCGCGAGGAGATCTACCAGCGCATCCAGCGCGAGAAGACCGACGTGGAGGCCGACGACGACGAGACCGGCGCCTGAGCGCCCGTCCCGGCCGGCGAGAAAAAATCTCGCGGGCTCTGGACATTGCCCTGCCAAATCGGTAGGATACGCACCTGTCGATGAGGGAGAGGTGGCCGAGTGGCTGAAGGCGCTCCCCTGCTAAGGGAGTAAGGGGTTTATAGCCCCTTCGAGGGTTCGAATCCCTCCCTCTCCGCCACATCGTCGACGTGGAAGTATGCGCCCGTAGCTCAGCTGGATAGAGTACCTGACTACGAATCAGGTGGTCGGAGGTTCGAATCCTCCCGGGCGCGCCACCTTCCGCCGGAGACGGCGCTCTCGATCCGAGACACGTCATCCCGCAATGCCCGGCATTGCCGTCAGCGCCCGTAGCTCAGCTGGATAGAGTACCTGACTACGAATCAGGTGGTCGGAGGTTCGAATCCTCCCGGGCGCGCCAGATTCCGACCCGCCCTCCCCGTGAGGGCGGGTCTTCTGTTTTTTCCCTTCCCGTTTCTCGCTAGCCGGATCGGCGTGCCCACAGAGGGGCCCCGGTTCCGCGATCGTTTGAGGCGCCGTCGCATTGCGACGTGCGCCTCTTTTTTGGTTCTTCGCAGCTTGGCGTGAATGCCATTGTGGGGCACTCGGTTCGGCGCTTCAGAGCCCCTCAAGGCCGGGCGGGCAACATAGAATCTCCCGCGAAGCGCCCTATCAGCGGGACAGAGCCATCGCGCAGGTCATCGTGGGAGCCCAATTCATTGGGCGAAAGGCGCCGATAGGCGCCCGGGGGAGATCCTGCAGCGGTGCCGCTATCGCCGCCGCTGCGCGGCGGATCGCGATCTGAAGATCGCTCCCACGAAGAGCACGCCCACCATGCCAAGCTGAGCCGTGCAGCGACTTCACGCCGATCTGCGCTGAACCATTTTTTGTCTTTGCGCGGGCAGGCGCCGCCCCGGGGCGGATGGAGGTCTCAGGCCGGGATGGCCGCATCGGCTAGGGCGGGGCGCTGCAGGCCCTCCAGGAAGGCATCCAGGTCGTTGACCCGTCGCAGCGCCTGGAAGCGCCGGGCGGCTTCGGCATCCCGGCCGCGCATGTGGTTCATCCACTGCTTGAGCAGGGAGGTGACGATGCGCTCGGGGAGTGTGTTACGCTGCGTTGCAGCATATTCGGCGAGCAGGCCGGCCCGGGCCTCCCAGGAGGTCGGCGGCAGGCGTCGGCCGGTGGCCTGCCAGTGGCGGATGCGTGGCGCCAGGCCGGGGTCGGCCAGGGCGCCGCGGCCGAGCATGACGTCCCGGCAGCCGGACAGGGTGCGGGCCTTCCAGTAGTCCTCCAGGGTCCAGATGTCGCCGTTGGCGATCACCGGGATCGACAGTCGTTGGCGAATGCGGCCGATCCACTCCCAGTGGGCCGGAGGGCGATAGCCCTCGTTGCGGGTTCGGCCGTGGACCACCAGCTGGCGGGCGCCGCCGGCCTCGGCGGCCAGCGCGCAGGCCAGCGCCAGGCGGCGGTCGGCGAAGCCCAGGCGGATCTTGGCGGTCACCGGGATGGCGTCGCCTACGGCGTCGTGGACGGCGGCCACGGCGTCGCGCACCCGGTGCGGGTCGCGCAGCATGGAGGCGCCGCCGTCGTGCCGGTTGACCAGCTTGGCGGGGCAGCCGAAGTTGAGGTCCAGGCTCGAGGCGCCGAGGCGCAGGGCCTGTCGGGCGTTGGCCGCCAGCGCCGCCGGGTCGGAGCCCAGCAGCTGCAGGTGCACCGGCACCCCGGCGGGGGTCGCCGGAGGGGGTGCGGTCAGCTCGGGGCAGTGCCGATGAAAGACGCGAGGGGGCAGCCGGGTGTCGACCACCCGCACGAACTCGGTCACCGTCCAGTCGAAGCCGGGCGTGCGGGTCAGCAGGTCGCGGGTCACGGCATCGATCACCCCTTCCATCGGGGCTAGGCCGATACGACCCTTGTGTAGTAAATTAACAACTTTGACTTCTACCATGGCGCCATTGCTTTCGATCGGGAGTGTGGCAGCTTATAGGGTCAGCTTTTTTGCGCAAGTCCGCCGAATCACGTTCTTTCCGTGCAAGGTGGCGGCGCCGACGAGGAGGTTGTCGCATGCAGGATTCGCAGCTTTTGCACGAGGGGCTCGCCCTCATGGGGCTCGGCATGGGGTTCGTGTTTGTTTTTCTTACCGTGCTGGTGATCACCACGACGCTCATGTCCAAGGTGATCGGGCGCTTCTTCCCCGAGCCGGCCCCCGCCGCCCCCGTGCCGTCCCGGCGCGCCCCGGCGGCCCGGGACGACGATCTCATGGCCGTGATCAGCGCCGCGGTGCATCGCTATCGCCGCGATCGGGATCGCTGAGCCCGCCAGTGTCCGCTTCCCTCCCTCCATTTACAACGACAAGGACCTTCTTCCCATGAACGAGAACGCTCGTCCCTTGGGCATCACCGATGTGGTGCTACGCGATGCCCACCAGTCGCTGTTCGCCACCCGCCTGCGCCTGGACGACATGCTGCCCATCGCCGAGAAGCTCGACCGTGTCGGCTTCTGGTCGCTGGAGTCCTGGGGCGGGGCCACCTTCGACGCCTGTATCCGCTACCTCGGCGAGGATCCGTGGGAGCGGATACGGGCGTTGAAGTCGGCCATGCCCAACACCCGCCAGCAGATGCTGCTGCGCGCCCAGAACCTGCTCGGCTACCGCCACTACGCCGACGACGTGGTCGACCGCTTCGTCGAGCGTGCCCGGACCAACGGCGTCGACGTCTTCCGCGTCTTCGACGCCATGAACGATCCGCGCAACCTGGAGCGCGCCATCCAGGCGGTGCGTGCCAACGAAGGGCACGCCCAGGGCACCATCTCCTACACCCTGAGCCCGGTGCATACCCTGGACAGCTGGGTCGAGCTCGCCGAGTCCATCGCCGACATGGGCGCCGACTCCCTGGCGATCAAGGACATGGCCGGCCTGCTCAAGCCCTACGACGCCTATGAGCTGGTCTCGCGGCTGAAGGCGAAGTTGGATATCCCCATCCACATGCAGTGCCATGCCACCACCGGGCTGTCCACCGCCACCGCGCTCAAGGCCGTGGAGGCCGGCATCGACAACGTCGACACCGCCATCTCCTCGATGTCGATGACCTACGGTCACAGCCCCACCGAGTCGCTGGTGGCCATGCTCCAGGGCACCGAGCGCGACACCGGCCTGGACCTCGAGGCGCTCGAGGACATCGCCGCCTACTTCCGCGAGGTGCGCAAGAAGTATGCCGCCTTCGAGGGCTCGCTCAAGGGCATCGACTCGCGGATCCTGGTGGCCCAGGTGCCGGGCGGCATGCTCACCAACATGGAGAACCAGCTCAAGGAGCAGGGCGCCGGCGACCGCCTCGACGAGGTGCTCAAGGAGATCCCGCGGGTGCGCGAGGACCTGGGCTACATCCCGCTGGTCACCCCGACCTCGCAGATCGTCGGCACCCAGGCGGTGATGAACGTGATGATGGGCGAACGCTACAAGTCCATCTCCAAGGAGGTCCAGGCGCTGCTCAAGGGCGAGTACGGCGCGGCCCCGGCCGCCTTCAACGCCGAGCTCCAGGCCCGCGTGCTGGAAGGCGGCGAGCCGATCACCTGCCGGCCGGCGGACCGGCTCGAGCCGGAGATGGATCGCCTGCGCGACGAGCTGCGCGCCAAGGCCCGGGAGGAGGGCATCCGCCTGGCCGAGGGCGAGCGCGAGATCGACGACGTCCTGACCTATGCGCTCTTCCCGCAGATCGGCCTGAAGTTCCTCAAGAACCGCGACAACCCGGACGCCTTCGAGCCGGCGCCCCAGGCCCCCGAAGCCGCGGCCGCCCAGGCCCCCGCCCAGGCCCCCGCCCAGGCGCCGGCGGCCGCCCTCGGCGGCCCGGAGACCTACACCATCACCGTCAACGGCAAGCAGTACGTGGTGGAGGTCGCCGAGGGCGGCGAGATCGATCGTGTCCAGGAGCAGGGCGCCGCGCCGGCCCCGGCACAGCCGGCGGCCGCCGAGTCCTCCGGCGAGACCATCAGCGCGCCGCTGGCGGGCAACATCTTCAAGGTCAACGTCGGCCCGGGGGACAGCGTCGCCGAGGGCGACGTGGTGATCATCCTCGAGGCGATGAAGATGGAGACCGAGGTGCGTGCGGCCAGTGCCGGCACCGTCTCGGCGGTCAAGGTCAGCGAAGGCGACAGCGTGGCCGTGGGCGACGCCCTGGTCGTGCTCTAAGGGACGGTAGCCATGACGGAAAAACTCATGACCCTGTGGACCGGCTCGGGGCTCTACAACCTGGATCTCGGCCAGGGGGCGATGATCCTGGTGGGCCTGGTGCTGCTGTGGCTGGCCATCGCCAAGCGGTTCGAGCCGCTGCTGCTGGTGCCGATCGGCTTCGGCGGCATCCTCGCCAACATTCCCGAGGCCGGGCTGGCCCTGTCCGCCGCCGAGCAGGCGGCCCACCTGGCCGGCCCCGAGGTGCTGGAGCGGATGGCCGCCGCCCTGCAGCTGTCGCCGTCCCTCGGCGAGGGCCTCGAGGCCGGGCGCCATGCGCTGTCCGAGGTGCTGCACGGCGATACCTCGCCGGAGCTGATCCGCGCCGCCAACGACGTGGCCCTGGACGCCGGCTTCGCCCACGGCATGCTCTACCAGTTCTACAGCGTGGCCATCGCCTCGGGCATCGCGCCCCTGGTGATCTTCATGGGGGTCGGCGCCATGACCGACTTCGGTCCGCTGCTGGCCAACCCGCGCACCCTCTTCCTGGGCGCGGCCGCCCAGTTCGGCATCTTCGCCACCCTGCTCGGGGCGGTGGGCATGTCGGCCATGGGCTGGATGGACTTCTCGCTCAACCAGGCCGCCGCCATCGGCATCATCGGCGGGGCCGACGGGCCCACCTCGATCTATGTGTCGAGCATCCTGGCGCCGGAACTGCTGGGGGCCATCGCCGTGGCGTCATACTCCTACATGGCGCTGGTGCCGCTGATCCAGCCGCCGATCATGCGAGCGCTGACCTCGAAGCGCGAGCGCGAGATCGCCATGAGCCAGCTGCGCCCGGTGTCCAAGCTGGAGAAGGTCGTCTTTCCGCTCAGCCTGCTGATCCTGGTGGTGCTCTTCCTGCCGGATGCCGCGCCGCTGCTGGGGATGTTCTGCTTCGGCAACCTGATGCGCGAGTGCGGCGTGGTGGAGCGGCTGTCCGACACCGCCCAGCACGCCCTGATCAACACCGTGACCATCTTCCTGGGGCTCTCGGTGGGCTCCAAGCTGATGGCCGACCGCTTCCTGGCCATCGAGACCCTGGGCATCCTGGCGCTGGGCATGGTGGCCTTCGCCATCGGCACCGCCTGCGGCATCCTGATGGCCAAGCTGCTCAACGCGGTGAGCCGCATGCCGATCAATCCGCTGATCGGCTCCGCCGGGGTCTCGGCGGTTCCCATGGCGGCGCGGGTCTCCAACAAGGTGGGGCTGGAGTCCAACCCCCACAACTTCCTGCTGATGCACGCCATGGGGCCCAACGTGGCCGGCGTCATCGGCTCGGCGGTGGCCGCGGGGGTGATGATCAAGTACCTCGGCTGAATACGGTCGGCCCGCTCCACGGTAAACGGCGCCCCGCGGGGCGCCGTTCGTCGTCGAGGGGACGGGCTCAGGCCGCGTCGGGGTCGAGCGGGGTCAGGCGCCCCTTGAGGCGAACGGACAGCGGGGACAGGTCGCGCTCGGCGTCCCGCGGCCAGCCCAGGGTCAGCACCACGCCGTCGGCGGCGTAGTCGGCGGCCTCCACCGGGATGTCGCGCTCGGCGCACCAGGCGCGGGTCTCGGCCTCGCCGGCGAAGTCGACCCGCACCCGCAGCGGATCCCGCTCGGTGACCTCGCGGCGCGGCAGGGCCGCCAGGGCCTCGCTCACCGCCTGGCCGTAGGCGCGGGCCAGGCCGCCGGTGCCCAGCTTGGTGCCGCCGAAGTAGCGGATCACCACGCAGCCGACCTGGCCGAGCCCGGCGCCCTCGAGGACCTGGAACATGGGGCGCCCGGCGGTGCCGCCGGGCTCGCCGTCGTCGGAGAAGCCGATGGCGGTCTGTTCGCCGGGCGGGCCGGCGATGAAGGCGCTGCAGTGATGGCTGGCGTTCGGATGGGCGGCCCGGGCGGCGGCCAGCAGCGCCTCGAAGGCCGCGGGCTCGGGGGCATGGCAGACCCAGGCGAGGAAGCGGCTCTTCTCCACCTCCAGCTCGGTCTCCTGGCGGTCGCCCGGGGCGAGGTCGGGGACGGGGTAGCGCATCAGGCGGCCAGGTCCGGCTGGCGCACCACGCCCATCACCAGCCCCAGCACCTGGATGTCGCTGTTCTTCAGGAAGATGGGCGGCATGGTCTCGTTGGCCGGCTGCAGGCGCACGCCGGCCTTCTCGATGTAGAGCTTCTTCAGGGTGACCTCCTGGTCGTTGATCATCACCACCGCCGTCTCGCCGTTCTCGGCGCTCTCGCGGCGTTCGATGATGATCACATCCCCGTCGAAGATGTTGCAATCGATCATGGAGTCGCCGCACACCCGCAGGGCATAGGTGTTGCGGCGCACCATGCGGCTGGGCACCTCGACGCTGCCGGCATCGATGCAGGCGTCGATGGGCACGCCGGCGGCGACGCGCCCCAGCAGGGGGATCGTCACCAGGTCGTCGGCCTCGATGGGCGCCCAGGCCTCGGCGATGGGCAGGTTGGGCTGGCGGAACAGGTACTGTGGTGCAAGGCGTGACATCTGCGGCATCCCCCCGTCGGCAAGGACTGTCGATACATACAGTACCTGGCCAGCATAGCAGGGTCCTGACATCTGACAAGCCGCCCGGGATGACGCCGGCTTGACGCAGGGCAAGTGCGACCCGCTGCCACGCGCCGCGTACTGGCGACGAAAACCCTTTCCGTGTAGAGTGCCGGGCCAGATTTCCCTTGCCCGGAGTGTGCCTTGAGCCTGCGCCTGCAAGCCCGACGGCTGGCCTGTGAACGGGACGACCGCTGGCTGTTCCACGACCTCGACCTGGAGATCCATGCCGGTGAGATCCTGCGCGTCGAGGGGCCCAACGGCAGCGGCAAGACGACCCTGCTCAAGATCCTCTCCGGGCAGCTCGCGGACTACCGGGGCGAACTCTTCTGGCAGGGCGAGCCGCTGCGGCGGGTGCGCCGCGACTTCCTCGCCAATCTTCTCTACCTGGGGCATGCCCCGGGGGTCAAGGCGGCCCTGACGCCGCTGGAGAACCTGGCCTGGTACCAGGCGCTGGCCGGCGAGACCGGCGACGAGGCCGGGCGCCTCGACGCCCTGGAGGCGGTGGGGCTGGTCGGCTTCGAGGATCTGCCGGCGGGGCAGCTCTCCGCCGGACAGCAGCGCCGGGTGGCCCTGGCGCGCCTGGAGCTGACGCCGCGGCCGCTATGGGTGCTCGACGAACCCTTCACCGCCATCGACCGGCAGGGCGTCGCCGCCCTGGAGGCGCGGCTGGAGGCCCATACCCGTCGCGGCGGCAGCGTCCTGGTCACCACGCACCATGCGCTGCGGCCCTCCGCGACATTGCGCAGCCTGCAGCTGGGCGAGGGAGGTGCCGGTGGCACGCGCTGAGCCGCGCCGCAACGCGGCGGACATGGCCCCGATCGGGGAACCCGACGGCGGCATCATGGTCGCAGTCCGGGCGACCCTGAGACGCGACCTGGTGCTGCTGCTGCGCGGGCGGGGCGAGGTCCTCAACCCGCTGGTGTTCTTCGCCCTGGTGATCACCCTGTTCCCGATCGGCATCTCGCCGGATCCGGAGCTGCTGGCGACCATCGCCCCGGGCCTGCTGTGGGTGGCGGCCCTGCTGGCGGCGCTGCTGTCCCTGGACGGCCTGTTTCGCGGCGACTACGAGGATGGCAGCCTGGAGCAGCTGCTGCTCGCGCCCCAGCCGCTGCCGGCCCTGGCGCTGGCCAAGGTGGCGGTGCACTGGCTGCTCACCGGCCTGCCCCTGGCGCTGATGGCGCCGGTGCTGGGCATCATGCTGTCGCTGCCGGCGGGCAGCTACCTGGTGCTGGCGCTGTCGCTGGCGCTGGGCAGCGCCAGCCTGAGCCTGATCGGCGCCATCGGCGCGGCCCTCACCGTCGGCCTGTCCCGGGGCGGGGTGCTGCTCTCGCTGCTGGTGCTGCCGCTCTACATCCCGGTGCTGATCTTCGGCGCCGGCGCCGTCCAGGCGGCGATCCAGGGCGCCGGGGTCTCGGCCCACCTGGCCATCCTCGGGGCGCTGCTGGCGGTGGCGCTGATCTTCGCGCCCTGGGCGATCGCGGCGTCCCTGCGCATCAGTATCAACGGTTGAGGTATCGACACGGCATGTGGGCCTTCATACACAAGCTCGGTTCTCCCAAGTGGTTCTATGCCATCAGCGCCCGCCTCTCGCCCTGGTTCTGGGCGGCGGCGGTGCTGCTGATCCTGGCGGGCGGCGCCTGGGGGCTGGCCTTCGCCCCCGCCGACTACCAGCAGGGCAACAGCTTCCGCATCATCTACGTCCACGTGCCGGCGGCCTTCCTGGCCCAGTCGGTCTTCGTGGCCATGGCCGCCGCCGGGTTCGTCTTCATGGTCTGGAAGATCAAGCTCGCCGACATGGCCGCCGCGGTGATGGCGCCGCTGGGCGCCGGGATGACCTTCGTGGCGCTGTTCTCCGGCGCGGTCTGGGGGGTGCCCACCTGGGGCACCTGGTGGCAGTGGGATGCCCGCCTGACCTCGATGCTGATCCTGTTGTTCCTCTACGTGGGCGTGATCGCCCTGCGCGGCGCCTTCGCCAGCCGCGACAGCGCCGCCCGCGCGGCCTCGGTGCTGGCCATGGTGGGCGTGATCAACATCCCCATCATCAAGTACTCGGTGGAGTGGTGGTACACCCTGCACCAGCCCGCCACCTTCTCGGTGACCTCGCGGCCGGCCATGCCGATGGAGATGTGGCTGCCGCTGCTGATCATGGTGCTGGGCTTCTACTGCTTCTTCATCGCCGTGACCCTGATGCGCACCCGCAGCGAGATCCTGCGCCGCGAGTCGTCCAAGCGCTGGGTCCGCGAGCTGATCGGGGAGGGACGCTGATGGCCTTCGACTCCGTTTCCGCCTTCCTGGCCATGGGCGGCCACGCCCCCTATGTCTGGGCCGCCTACGGTGCCACCGCCGCCCTGCTGGTCGGGGTCGGCTGGCATGCCCGCGTCGAGCGCCGCCGGGTGCTCCGCGACCTCGAGCGCCGGGCCCGGCGCGAGCGCCGCCAGGCCGCGCCGGCCGGGGCTTCAACCGATGAGGGACACGCCCGATGAGAGCCAAACGCAAGCAGAAACTCTACGTGATCCTGGGGCTGGTCACCCTGGCCGCCATCGCCGTGGGGCTGACCCTCTACGCCCTGCGCAGCAACATCAACCTGTTCTTCAGCCCGGTGCAGATCGCCGACGGCCAGGCGCCGATCGAACGCCAGATCCGCGCCGGCGGCATGGTCAAGGAAGGCACGGTGGCCCGGGATCCGGACAGCCTGGACGTGGCCTTCACCGTCACCGACTACGTCGAGGACGTCGAGGTGCGCTACAGCGGCATCCTGCCCGACCTGTTCCGCGAGGGGCAGGGCGTGGTGGTGGTCGGCCGACTCCAGCCGCAGGGCTGGCTGCGCGCCGACCAGGTGCTGGCCAAGCACGACGAGAACTACATGCCCCCGGAGGTGGCCCAGGCCCTGGAGGAGGCGGGCTACTCCCCGGAGGACTACCAGGCCAAGGCCGCCGAAGTGGCCGAGCGCCTCGACGGCCAGGAGTGACCCGGAGTCGCCATGCTGATCCCGCTGATCCCCGAAATCGGGCACTTCGCCCTCATCCTCGCCCTGCTGATGGCGGCGGCGCAGGCGGTCATGCCGCTGGCCGGCGCGGCCACCCGGCGGCCGCTGTGGATGGCCTACGCCCGCCCCATGGCCACCGGCCAGTTCCTGTTCCTGGTGGTCGCCTACGGCTGCCTGACCGCCAGCTTCCTGCTCGACGACTTCAGCGTGGCCACGGTGGCCGACAACTCCAACTCGCTGCTGCCCTGGTACTACAAGGCCAGCGCGGTGTGGGGCAACCACGAGGGCTCGGTGCTGCTGTGGAGCCTGATCCTCGGCGCCTGGACCTTCGCCGTCGCGCACTTCTCCAAGGAGCTCCCCCGGGACATGCTGGCCCGGGTGCTGGGCGTGATGGGCCTGGTCAGCCTGGGCTTTCTGGCCTTCGTGCTGATCACCTCCAACCCCTTCTCGCGGCTGCTGCCCAATCCCCCGGCCGACGGCGCCGACCTCAATCCGCTGCTCCAGGACTTCGGGCTGATCATCCACCCGCCGATGCTCTACATGGGCTATGTGGGCTTCTCGGTGGTCTTCGCCTTCGCCATCGCCGCCCTGCTGGGCGGTCGCCTGGACGCCGCCTGGACCCGCTGGGCGCGCCCCTGGACCAACGTCGCCTGGGCCTTCCTCTCGGTGGGCATCGCGCTGGGCAGCTGGTGGGCCTACTACGAGCTCGGCTGGGGCGGCTGGTGGTTCTGGGATCCGGTGGAGAACGCCTCGCTGCTGCCCTGGCTGGCCGGCACCGCCCTGATCCACTCCCTGGCGGTCACCGAGAAGCGCGGCGCCTTCAAGAGCTGGACGGTGCTGCTGGCGATTTCCACCTTCTCGCTGTCGCTGCTGGGCACCTTCCTGGTGCGCTCCGGGGTGCTGACCTCGGTGCACGCCTTCGCCAACGACCCCTCCCGGGGGCTGTTCATCCTGGCGCTGCTGGGCATCACCGTGGGCCTGTCGCTGCTGCTGTTCGCGCTGCGCGCCCCGCGGGTCAGCCACCAGGTCGGCTTCACCTGGCTGTCCCGGGACGCCCTGCTGCTGATCAACAACATCCTGCTGGTGATCATGACGGTCACCGTGCTGCTGGGCACCGTCTACCCGCTGCTGCTGGATGCCCTGAACCTCGGCAAGATCAGCGTGGGCCCGCCCTACTTCAATGCGCTGTTCGTGCCGCTGACGGTGATCCTCTGCGTGTTCATGGGGCTCGGGCCCCTGGCGCACTGGAAGCGCACCGCCGGCCGCGACCTGGTGCGCCGCGCCTGGCTGGCCGGCGCGGCGGCCCTGGTGATCGCCGCCCTGGCGCCGCTGGCCTACGGCGGCGAGTGGAACCTCAAGGTGTCGCTGGGACTGGTGGCGGCGCTGTGGGTGGTGCTGCCGCTGGTCCGCGACCTCTGGGAGAAGAGCCGCCATCGCCGTGGCCGCCTGGCCGGCCTGCGCCGCCTGTCGCTGGCCCACTGGGGCATGGTGGTGGGCCACCTGGGGCTGGCGGTGACCATCGTCGGCGTCACCGTGGTCTCCAACTACGCGGTGGAGCGCAACGTGCGCATGGCGGTGGGCGACAGCGTCCAGGTCGCCGGCTACACCTTCACCATGACCGAGCTGGGCAGCCGTCGCGGCCCCAACTACGTGGCCGACGCGGCGCACATCCGGGTCCAGCGGGGCGAGGCCGAACGGGGGTTCGTGATGACGCCCGAGAAGCGTCTCTACATCGCCCGCGGCATGCCGATGACCGACGTGGCCCTGCGCCCCGGCCTGTTCCGTGACCTCTACGTGGCTATGGGCGAGGACCTCGAGGACGGCAGCTGGGCCATGCGCATCCAGTACAAGCCCTTCGTGCGCTGGCTGTGGCTGGGCGGGCTGCTGATGGCCGCCGGCGGCATCCTGGCGGTGATCGACCGCCGCTACCGGCGCACCGCCACCGCCCGGGACCCCGAGCGGGTCGCCGCGGCCAGCGTCCGGGAGGCCTCCGCATGAAGCGTCGCCTGTTGCTGCTGCTGCCGCTGGTCGGCTTCCTGGTGCTGGGCGGCTTCCTCTACCAGGGGCTGTCGATGAATCCCTTCGACCGGGACTCCGCGCTGATGGCCGACCCCTTCCCGAGCTTCGCGTTGACCACCCTGGAGGATCCGTCGCGCACCGTGGACGAGTCGCTTCTCGCCGGCGAGGTCACCCTGGTCAACGTCTGGGGCGAGTGGTGCCCGACCTGCAAGCAGGAGATGCCCCAGCTGCTGGACCTCGCCGACCGCGGCGTGCGCCTGGTGGGGGTGGACTACAAGGACACCCGGGAGAAGGGCCGCGCCTTCCTGGCCGAGTTCGGCAACCCCTTCGAGGTCAACGTCTTCGATCCCGACGGCGACCTGGGCTTCGAGCTCGGCGTCTACGGCGCCCCCGAGACCTTCCTGGTCGACCCCGAAGGGGTGATCCGCTATCACCACACCGGCTACATCAAGCCGGAAGACGTCACCCAGGTGATCCTGCCGGAGGTGGAAAAATGGCGCGACTGACCCGCTGCCTGCTGGCCCTGCTGGTGCTGATGCCGCTGCTCGCCCAGGCGGGCGGCATCGAGGTGCGCCGCTTCGAGGACCCGGTGCTCGAGCAGCGCTACGATTCGCTGACCGCGACCCTGCGCTGCCCCAAGTGTCAGAACCAGGCGATCGGCGACTCCGACTCGCCGATCGCCGGCGACATGCGCGACCGCGTCTATCGCCAGCTCCAGGACGGCCGCTCCGACAAGGAGATCCTCGACTTCATGGTGCGCCGCTTCGGCGACTATGTGCTCTACAACCCGCGCCTGGAGGGGCGCACCCTGCTGCTGTGGGGGCTGCCCGCGGCCCTGGTGCTGGTCGGCGCCCTGCTGGTGGCGCTGGTGGTGCGAGCCCGGCGCCGGGCCTCGGCGCGGCGGCTCACGGCCGAGGAGCGCGCGCGGCTGGATGCCCTGATCAAACCTGAGAGGACCGAATGACCCTGCTTTGGCTCGCCTTCGCCATCCTGCTGCTGCCGGCGCTGTGGCTGCTGGTGGCTCCGCTGCGCCGCGCCGCCGCCCTGAGGCGCGCCCAGGCCGACTTCGAGGCCAACGACCGCACCGCCGAGCAGAACGTCGATATCTATCGCCGCCGGCTGGCTTCCCTGGAGGCGGCCCGGGAGCGTGGCGAGCTCGACGCGGCGCGCTTCGAGGAGGACCGCCTGGAGCTCGAGCGCAGCCTGCTGGACGATACCGCCACCCTCGAGCGCGGCCCCCTCAAGGCCGCCGCCTCGGGCAAGGTCGTGGTCCCGCTGGTGATGGTCGCCCTGGTGGCGGCCAGCGTGTTCTGGTATCGCCTCGAGGGCGCCGAGGGCGACCTGGCGCTGTACCGGATCCAGCAGCAGGTCGCCCAGGACGCCGAGGCCACGCTGCCCGAGCTGATCGAGCGCCTCGAGGAACAGGCCGCCCGCCAGCCCGACAATCCCAACGTCTGGCGCTCGCTGTTTCCCCTCTATCGGGACAGCGGGCGGGTGGCCCGGGCCGATGCCGCCCTGACCCGGCTGCTCGAGCTGGAGGGGCGCGAGCCCTGGCTGCTGGCCGAGCTGGCCCAGCTGCGCTACTTCGCCGCCGGTCGCGAGCTGACCGACGGCGTCCAGGCGCTGGCCGACGAGGCCCTGGCCGCCGATCCCGGCCAGCCCACGGTGCTCGGCATGCTGGGCATCGAGGCCTTCGAGGGCGGCGACTATGAGGCCGCCATCGACCGCTGGCGCCGGGCCATCGCCGGGATGGACGACCCGCAGTCCGCCGAGGCGCTGCGCGAGGGCATCCGGGTGGCGCAGCGACGTCTCGGGGTGGCGTCCGAGCCCGCCGGCGAGGGGCCGGGCATCCGGGTGCGGGTGAGCCTCGATCCGGCCCTGGCCGAACGGGTCGCGCCCGACGCCGCGGTCTTCGTGGTGGCCCGCGACACCGCCGGCGAGCGGCCGCCGCTGGCGGTGGCGCGCACCACCGTGGGCGCGCTGCCGGCGACCCTGACCCTCGACGACAGCGACGCCATGGCGCCCATGGCCCGGCTCTCGGACGTGGAGCAGGCTCGGCTGGTGGTGCGCGTCTCGTCCAGCGGCCAGGCCGAGCCGCGGCCCGGGGATCTCTGGGGGCGCCGCGAGGCGGTGCCGGTCGGCGAGCCCGCCGGCGAACCGGCTGAGGTGGTCATCGACAGGGTCGTCGAATAAGCCATGCGTTTGACCTCGATCCGCCTGGCGGGCTTCAAGTCCTTCGTCGACCCCATCACCGTACCCTTCGACGGCAACATGACCGCCATCGTCGGGCCCAACGGCTGCGGCAAGTCCAACATCATCGACGCCGTGCGCTGGGTCATGGGGGAGTCCTCCGCCAAGACCCTGCGCGGCGAGTCCATGGCCGACGTCATCTTCAACGGCTCCACCGGCCGCAAGCCGGTGGGGCAGGCCTCCATCGAGCTGCACTTCGACAACCGCGACGGCGCCATGGGCGGCCCCTACGCCCAGTACGCCGAGATCTCGGTCAAGCGCCAGGTCACCCGCGAGGGCCAGTCCAGCTACTTCTTCAACGGCCAGAAGTGCCGCCGCCGGGACATCTCCGACCTCTTCCTCGGCACCGGCCTGGGCCCGCGTTCCTACGCCATCATCGGCCAGGGCATGATCTCGCGGCTGATCGAGTCACGGCCCGAGGAGCTGCGCGCCACCCTGGAGGAGGCCGCCGGCATCTCCAAGTACAAGGAGCGGCGCCGCGAGACCGAGAACCGCATGCGCCGCACCCAGGAGAACCTGGAGCGCCTGGAGGACATCCGCGAGGAGCTCGACAAGCAGCTCGAGCGCCTCAAGCGCCAGGCCGACGCGGCGCGCCGCTACCAGACCCTCAAGCAGGAGGAGTACCGGCTCAAGGGCGAGCTGGCGCTGCTGCGCGGCCGCGCCCTGAAGGCCAGCCAGGACGAGGAGGAGGCTCGGGTCGGCGAGCTGGAGACCGCCGTGGAACGCGAGGTGCTGGGGCTGCGCCAGTGCGAGACCCGCCTGGAGGAGGCCCGCGCCGAGCACGACCGGCTGGCCTCCGAGCTCGAGGGCTACCAGCACCGCTTCCACGAGACCACCACCGCCATCGCCCGGCTCGAGCAGGACCTGGAGCACACCCGCTCCCGGGACCAGCAGCTGGCCCGGGACCTGGAGGCGGCCCGCCGGGAGCTGGCCGACCTCGACCGCCTCGGCGAGGACGACGGCGAGCGCCTGGCGCGCCTCGACGAGCGCCTCGAGACCCTGGGGCCGGAGCAGGAGGAGGTGGCCGAGCGCCTCGCCGAGCTGGAGGCCGCCCTGGAGGAGGCCGAGCCCCTGGCCGAGCAGGCCGACGCCGACTGGGAGGCCTTCGGCGAGACCTGGCAGGCCGACAGCCGCGAGGCCGAGCGCGCCCAGGACCGGCTGCGCGAACAGGAGGCGCGGCTCGAACGCATCGAGGCCGACGTCCACAAGCGCCGCCAGCAACGCCAGGAGCTCCCCGACCTCGCCGGCCTCCAGGCTCAGCGCGACGAGGTCGCCGAGCGCCTCGCCGAGCTCGAGGAGCGGCTGGCGGCCAGCGAGGCGCGTCGCGAGCAGTGGCAGGCCGACCGCGACGCCGCCCGGGAGTCGGTGCGCGAGGCCGAGGCGGCCCGGGAGGCCGATCGCCAGCGGCGCAGCACCCTGCAGGGCGAGCTGGCCTCGCTGGAGGCGCTGATCCAGGCGGCCCTGGCCGACCACGACGAGACCCTGGACGATCACCTGGCCGAGCGGGGCCTGGCCGAGGCCCCGCGCCTCGGCGAGCGCCTGGCGGTGGAAGGCGGCTGGGAGGACGTCGTCTCCTGGGTGCTCGCTCCCTGGCTGCGCGCGCGCCTCGCCCCCCTGGCCGAGGGCGAGCGGCTGCTCGCCCCCGAGCTCGCCCCGGAGCTGGGGCTGCTGGACGCCGAGGCGCGCCCGGCGCCGCCCGAGTCCCTGGCCGCCAAGGTCTCGGGGGCCGGCGCCGCCGCCCAGTGGCTGGCGAGCGTGCGCTGCGTGGCCAGCCGCGACCGGGCCTGGGCCGAGCGCGCCGCCCTGGCGCCCGGGGAGAGCCTGATCACCGCCTGCGGGCTGTGGGTCGGCGACGGCTGGGCCCGGCACCGGGGACAGGACGAGGGCCCCGATGCCCTGCTGGTCAGCCGCCGCCGCGAGGCCGAGGTCCGCGAGGAGCTCGCCGTGGTAGAGGCGCGCCTCGAGGCTCAGGAGGCGCGCCTGGGCGAGGCCGCCGAGCGCGTCGAGCGGGCCGAGGAGGGCCTGGAGGCGGTGCGCCTGGAGCAGCGCGACCTGGAGCAGCAGCGCCAGCAGCTGGCGGTCCAGGATAGCGGCCTGGCCAGCCGCCTCGAGCATCTCGAGGGGCGGGCCGGGGAGCTCGCCGAGGAGCTCGAGGGCCTGACCGAGTCCGCCGAGGAGACGCGGCTGGCCATCGAGGAGACCCGCGAACACTGGCAGGCCGCCATGGCCCGGCTGGAGGAGGGCGCCGAGACCCGCGAGCGCCTGGAGCGGGCCCGGCAGCAGGCTCGGGAGCGGCTGACCCAGCTGCGCAACCAGCAGCGGCCGCTGGCCGAGCAGGCCCAGCGCCTGGCGCTGGAGCACCAGCGGCTGACCACCGAGCGGGCCGGCCTGGCCGAGCAGCAGGGGCGCTCCGGGGAGGCCCGCGAACGCCTCGAGCAACGCTGCGCCGAGCTCGAGGAGGCCCGGGAGGGCCTGCACGAGCCGGACGAGGAGCGCCGCGAGCGCCTCGAGGAGCTGCTGCACCGGCGCGAGCGCGAGGAGCGCGAACTCAACGAGGCCCGCTCCCGGGCCACCGGCCTGGTGGAGCGGCTACGCGAGGACGAGCAGGCCCGCCAGGGACACGAGCGTCAGCTCGAGGGCATCCGCGAGCGCCTCCAGGAGGCGCGCATGCAGGTCCAGGCCCTGGCGCTCAAGGCCGAGACCCAGGACGAGCAGCTCCGGGAGCTGGGCCACGACGCCGACGCCCTGGCCGAGAACCTGGATCCCAATGCCACCGAGTCGGCCTGGCAGACCCGCCTCGAGGAGGTCGGCGAGCGCATCCGCCGGCTGGGCGCCATCAACCTGGCGGCCATCGAGGAGTACGACCAGCAGGCCGAGCGGCGCGACTACCTGGAGGGCCAGCACGCCGAGCTGACCGAGGCCCTGGAGACGCTCGACCGGGCGATCCGGCGCATCGACCAGGAAACCCGTTCCCGCTTCCGCGACACCTTCGAACGAGTCAACGCCGGCCTGCAGACACTTTTTCCCAAGGTCTTCGGCGGCGGAACCGCATGGTTGACGCTGACCGGCGACGATTTGCTGGAGACGGGGGTGGCCATCATGGCGCGCCCCCCCGGCAAGAAGAACAGCACCATTCATTTGCTGTCCGGGGGAGAAAAGGCCCTGACCGCGTTGTCCATGGTGTTCGCCATCTTCCAGCTCAATCCGGCGCCTTTCTGCATGCTCGACGAGGTCGATGCGCCGCTGGATGATGCCAACGTCGGGCGCTATGCCAAGCTGGTGAAGGAGATGTCGGACTCGGTCCAGTTCATCTACATCACCCACAACAAGATCGCCATGGAAGCCTCGGAACGGCTCATGGGGGTCACCATGCAGGAACCCGGGGTGTCTCGCCTCGTGGCGGTGGGCGTCGAGGAAGCGGCGGCCCTCGCCGAGGCCTGACGGACTTGAACGCCAACGGCAAAAGGGGTAACAAGGAAGAAAAGCGATGACGTCTCGCGAACACGTGAAGGGATTCATGAAGGGCGATTGCACTGGACCGATGAGAGTTCCGTTGAAAAAGAGCGGGCTTGACATCCAATTCTATTGGTCCGTTTTCGGGCAATCGCGCTATGCTGTTGTCGAACAACCATCAGGCATGGCGCCTTAGCAAAAGGCATGACGACCCATGGAACTACGAGAGTGGCTGATCATTCTGGGGCTGGCACTGGTGTCGCTCATCGTCATCGACGGTGTGCGGCGCCTGCAGCGCCAGCGTCGTGTACCGCGGCTCGATGAGGCCGGACACGATGCCCCGGGGCTCGAGGAAGACCCCGACGAGGCGGCCCGACAGGCCGAAATCAACTGGGAACTGCCCAATGGAGGGGCGCGAGTCGTCAGGCCGGCGGACGAGGGCGGGGTCAAGGCCAAGCCCAAGCTGCAGCGCCAGGACCATCCCGGCCCCTCCCGCGTGCTGTCCGAATTCCGGCGCCAGCACGGCGAGGCTCGCGACGAGCCGACGGCGAGCGCCGCCGGTCCGGTGCCCGCGGGCGACGGGCCCGGCGGGGACGTGCCCGTGGAGGACGCGCCCGCCCAGGCGCCGCCCCGCGAACCGGCCTTCCGGGCCGAGTCGCCGGCCGCCGGCCCTGACCCCGAACCCCTGGTCGCCGACCCCGCCGACCACGATGCGGACGACGAGGAGCGCTACCGGCTGGTCGACCTGGAAGGCATGGGCGATTCGTTGAAGAGCGGCTCGAAGCGGGTCGGCTCCTCGATGCAGAAGTTCGGCGCCTCCCTGCAGAAGAGCCTCAACGATCGGCGCGACCAGAAACGGGCCCGGCGCGAGCAGGATCGGGTCGAGAAGGCCGAACGCGAGCGGGCCGCCCGGGAGGCGCAGGCCGCCGAGGCGCGCCCGGCGCCGGAGGCGGAGCCTCACCGGGAGGCGGACGCCGGCGATCCGCTGTTCGCCCCGGCTCGGCGTTCGGCGCCGCAGGCCGAGGCACAGCCGCAGCCCGACGCGGATCCGGTCGAGGCGGCGCCCCGCGAGGACGACGTGGTGCGCGCCCACCCGGTGCTGGAGAAGGCCCTGCGCCACGACGTCGAGGCCGGCCACGCCCGGGAGACCCTGGGCGAGGCGGAGGAGCTGATCGTCATCAGCGTGATGTCCCGCGACGAAGACGGCTTCTCGGGCACCGCCCTGCTGGATCTGATGCTGGCCTGCGGCCTGCGCTACGGTCGCGACATGGGCGTCTTCCACCGCTTCGAGACCGAGGACCCGGGCAGCGCCCTGCAGTTCTCCATGGTCAACGTGGTCAAGCCGGGGACCTTCCCCATCGAGGCCATGGACGACTTCCGGACCCCGGGCGTCACCCTGCTGATGCCGCTGCCGGGCGCCTCCGACACCTCGGCGGCCTTCGAGGCCATGGTCGAGACCGCCATGGTCATCGTCCGCCACCTGGGCGGCGAGCTGAAGGACGAGCAGATGAGCGTGATGACCGCCCAGACCGTCGAGTTCGCCCGCCAGCGGGTGCAGGAGTTCGAGCGGCGCCATCGCCTGCATCGTCAGGTGAACTAGAGCCGGCAGCGATCAGCCGCAAGCGATAGGACAACCCCCGTGAGGCCACCCCACGGGGGTTGCTGCTTTGGTAAGCTAGGCGACCATGCTGGCTTCGAGCTTCGAGCTTCGAGCTTCGAGCTTCGAGCTTCGAGCTTCGAGCTTCGAGCTTCGAGCTTCGAGCTTCGAGCTTCGAGCTTCGAGCTTCGAGCTTC